>CAMWIZ010000077.1 GCA_947174455.1 uncultured Clostridia bacterium
TAAGCGGTTCCCCCCAAGGATGACTAACGGTAATAATAGAAATTCACATGACTGTTTTTCTGTTATTTTTACTGCATGTTTTAATCACTGTTGAATGTTGAATAAAGAAAAAACAGTAATTTTTAGTATTCTGCATTTTGGAAAATATCAAGATTTAACAGCGTTCACTTTTCAGCAAGCCGTACCAGCAGGCATCACAAATACCCTGATTATTCCAATCCGTCTGTCTTAGAGTACCCTCAAATTTCATACCGCATTTTTTCATGACTTTACCGGAGTTTGGATTATTTGGGTCATGTCGTGCTTCAATCTTGTTGACGCCAACCACATTGAAAAGAAAGTTAATAACAGCGTCCAACGCTTCCGAGGTTATTCCTTTATGCCAATGTTTTTTGCTTATGCAGTACCCTATGTGTGCCTTGCATATTTTGTCGCTTATAGGTTCAACAACACTGATGCTTCCTATGGGATTGTCGGGATTGTCCTTTAGTGAAATTGCCCAGCTGTAAAATTCTTTGTTTTCGTAGTCTGAAACCCATTGACTGATGATTGCTTCGGTTACGGATATATCGCTGTGCGATTCCCAAGTAAGAAACTTCGTAACCTCATCGTCAGATGCCCAGTTGTCAAACATGGGCTTGGCATCGTTTAGGCTAAAGCGTCTGAGGAGTAGGCGTTCTGTTTCTATTGTTTGTGTGCCTTTGTGAATCATAAAAAATACCTCGACTTTCCGAAAAGACACTTAGTAAATATTAGTCAGTGCCTTTTTAATAAACTGTTAGATACACGCTTGTACAAAACGGTGTGAAGGGGTTCTGTACATTAAGGTTACCTCACATATACGTTTCCACCGTTGGAGTCTATTGCCACGATAAGCGGCATGTCTGTTACTTCATAGCGATAAATTGCTTCTGTGCCTAAATCCTCATAGCATATAAGCTCTGCCTTTGTAATGCTCTTTGCAATAAGTGCCGCCGCACCGCCTATCGCAGCAAGATAGACAGCTTTATTTTTTATCATGGAATCTATCACAGCTTCGCTTCGCATACCCTTGCCAACCATCACTTTTAATCCGAGGTCGAGCAGGGACGGTGCGTATTTATCCATTCTGTAAGAGGAGGTTGGACCGCATGGACCTACAGCGTATCCCGGCTTTGCAGGTGCCGCACCAACGTAATATATGGTTTGCCCGTCAATGTCAATGGGCAGCGGCTTGCCGTCCTGTATAAGCTCATACATACGCTTATGTGCCGCATCTCTGGCAGTATAAAGATAACCGCTGGCGAGGACTCTGTCACCTGCTTTTAATTCCGTTAAATCCTTTTCACCTATCGGAAAGGTTATTTTTCTCATACCGTTTTGCCCCTTTCTTAAATTACACATTCCTTGTGGCGGCAGGCATGGCAGCAAATATTTACTGCAACAGGCAGGCCTGCTATATGTGTAGGATATGTTTCAATATTCAGTCCCAAGGCAGTGGTTACTCCGCCAAGTCCGGCAGGACCTATATCCATTTTGTTTATTTCTTCCAAAAGCTCTTTTTCAAGTTCAGCATATTTTTCATTTGGGTTAGATATGTTTATCGGTCTGAGCGTTGCCCTTTTGGCAAGCTGTGCCGCTTTCTCAAAAGTACCGCCTATTCCAACGCCCACAACCATTGGGGGGCATGGGTTCGGACCTGCGTGTGCAACTGCTTCCAAAATGAATTTTTTCACACCCTCGACACCTGCCGACGGTGCAAGCATTTTTATTGCAGACATATTTTCACTGCCAAAGCCTTTGCCGCCTGCGGTGATATGTATTGTGTTACCTTCCACTATTTCAGTGTGAATTATGGCGGGGGTATTGTCGTTGGTGTTTGTTCTGTCAAAAACAGGGTCAGAAACTACAGACTTTCTTAGGTACCCGTCAATATACGCCCTGCGTACACCTTCCTCGACTGCCTCCTTAAAACTGCCGTCCCTTACTGTTACCTTATCGCCGTATTCAACAAACAGCACCGCCATGCCGGTGTCTTGACATATTGGTATCTGTTCCTCGGCTGCGATTTTGTTGTTGTCTATTAACTGCTGCAAAACGTCTTTTGCCATCGGCAAAGTCTCTCTTTCCTTTGCAGCCTGAATCGCACAGGAAATATCCTTCCCGATATAATAGTTGCAGTCCATGAAAAGCCTTTTTACAGCGTCTGTTATCTGTTGTGCGGAAATTTCTCTTATCTCCATACTGTAACTCCCCTTTGCAAAATTTCATCCAAAAACATTATAAAATATTACTGAAGGTATTTCAATACAAATTTCGATGTGTTATAATGAATTAGCGTATTTTTTCTCCAAATTTCATACAAACGTCACATTCTTTTGTAATTATATATATAAAAGATGCTTTTTGTTGGCAGCGTTGGACTGTCAGACAGTTAAGGAGGGATTTTCAATGAGCAAGATTTTGGTTGTTGATGATGAATACAGAATTAGAGAACTGATTAAAAAGTACGCCATGTTTGAAGGATATGAGGTTACCGAGGCAACAGACGGACTGGAGGCAATCTCAATTTGTACACGCAATCAGTTCGATTTGATAGTAATGGACGTAATGATGCCTGAGCTGGACGGCTTTTCTGCCTGTCGTGAAATAAGAAAGAGGAGTTCCACACCGATTATCATGCTTTCTGCAAGAGGCGAGGAATATGATAAAATTCACGGCTTTGAACTGGGTATAGATGACTATGTGGTCAAGCCGTTTTCTCCCAAAGAGCTTATGATGCGTATAAGTGCGGTTCTAAAGCGTACAGCACTTGACGAGGGTCAGAAGCGTGACGTCTATGTATACGAAAAGTTAGAGGTCGATTTCAGTGCGAGAATTGTGACCATTGACGGCAAACGCATAGAAATGACACCGAAGGAGTACGAGCTTTTCTTCTATATGGTTAAAAATAAGGGTATAGCATTATCAAGGGAGAAACTGATAAATCACGTCTGGGGCTACGACTTTTTCGGTGACGACAGAACTCTTGATACGCACATCAAGCTTTTAAGAAAAAGTCTTGGCGAGTACAGCCGTTGTATAGTTACCCTAAGAGGGGTGGGCTACAGATTTGAGGCTTAATGACATCAGGTTGAAGTTTTTCTCTAAGACAAGCGGTGACGGCAATAAAGGAAATAAATGGAGTTTAAAATGGCGTGTGACTGTTTATTTTCTTGCTTTTGCACTGATTATGCTAATACTGCTTTGGCTTTTTGAAACGGTTTTTTTGCAAAGCTTTTACAAGGCTATAAAAACCTCAAATCTAACCTCTTGTGCCCAAAGCATAGAACAAAATATTAACAACGAGGATCTGAAGACGTTTGTGGAAAAGGCGGGCGAGAAGAACGATTCATGCATTGTAATTTATACACCGCTCAGCAACGGCGATTACAGTCGTGTTTGCTCGGTAACGGTGAATTATGTTTGTTCAATTCATAATATTCCGAGAGGTGAGCTTGATAAGTATTATGAGGAAGCAAAGGCGAATGACGGTAGATTGGTGCGTTTGGTTGACAGCTACAGTGACGGCAGTATTTCTTCGGACAACAGCAATATGGGTGACGCTTTGTCTAAAAGTTCAAGCGGTTCGTCCTCTTCGTATGAAAAAATAAAATCGCAAAGCTTGGTCTATGTTTCCATTGTAGAGGGACAGAACGGCAAGGAGTACATGATAATGCTCAGCTCCGTTGTAACTCCCATTGACAGTACAGTGAAAACTTTGCATTATCAGCTTTATATTATAACTATCCTGTTTTTGTTTCTTTCGGTAGTTCTGTCTATCATGGCGTCGCAGATTATAGCCGCACCGATAATAAATATCAATAAATCCGCAAAGGAACTTGCCGAGGGAAATTATGATGTTAATTTTAACGGATTGGGCTACAAGGAGATAGAGGAGCTTAACGAAACGCTTAACTATGCGGCATCGGAGCTTTCTCAGGTTGACCAGATGAGAAAGGATCTTATCGCAAATGTGTCGCACGATTTGCGTACACCGCTTACCCTCATAACAGGCTACGGTGAGGTAATGCGTGATATTCCGGGTGAAAATACAGCTGAGAATATACAGATTATTATAGACGAGGCAACACGTCTTAGCAGCTTAGTTAATGACTTGATAGATATTTCTAAGATAGAAGCAGGCACAATGAAGCTGGAAGCGTCAACATTCTGTATTACCGACAGTATAAAGGAGATGTTCGGAAGATACTCAAAGCTTAAGGAGCAGGACGGCTTTACGTTTGACTTTGAGCATGATTGTGATGTTTACGTTTATGCCGATCAGTTGAAAATTTCTCAGGTAATATACAATCTGGTTAATAATGCAGTCAACTATACGGGGGATAATAAAAATATCATAGTTCGTCAAAAGTGCTATGATAATCGGGTTCGTATAGAGGTAGAGGACCACGGACCGGGTATTCCTCCCGATAAGCTGAAGAGCATTTGGGACAGATACTACAAGGTGGATAAGTCGCATAAGAGTGCAAAAATAGGCACAGGACTTGGACTGTCTATAGTTAAATCAGTATTAAAGCTGCACAGGGCACAATTTGGAGTTTTGAGTACATTGGGCAAGGGCAGTACTTTTTGGTTTGAGCTTTACCGCACTAATGAGGATGGAGAGCCGTTGTAATAATAATTTTAGTTTAGTTTTAGTTCGAAAAGGGGTGTTTGAAGTTTTCAAATATCCCTTTTATTTCGGTTAAGCTTAAAGTTAATCTCATCACAGAATTTAAGGAACCACTGAATAATACCGCCAGACGGCTTGGCACTCGTCTTGCTTACGGCTTTTCGTCAACTTGAATTAAATCTCATATTATGTTCTTGCTTGCTGTTAAAAAGAAAAATATAAAACTCAAGAATAAAAGTATATAATACTTAAGAAAATAAGAGTATTGATTAAAATTAAGGTGAAAGAGAGAAAAGTAAATGGTACGGGTTATTATTGCTATTATTGTGGTTATTGTTGTCGGTGCTTTAATTGCAGGCGGTGTGGGTTTTCGTAAATTTAAGAAAGTTCCTACAAATTATCAAGGCAGGCGGTCGGATAAGCGTTAACTAGGGCGTATCTAAAAAGTCATAGAACGACGTCTTTTTGCCCAATTTGGGTGATTTGCTTCGTCATAAATGCTCGGAATACGTCAGTATTTCTCCGCTTTTTTCCTCGAAATCCCCTCCACTTGGACAAAAATTCGTGCACTTTTACGTTTTCAGATATGCCCTAAAGCAACGCATTCTGAACAGTAAGCTTTCAATTTAAAGCTTTATTAAATAAAAGCTTTAAATTGAGAAAAAGTCATTGACAACCAAGTAAATTTTTGCTATACTCTATACTGTAATCTTTAGGAAAGGACGTTCCGTATGATAAGTAAGAATACGAACTGCACATTTTCATATTTTTACTATTCAAACTGGGGTTTTTATTTCTCCGGTTATGTTCTTGTGCGGAAACATCAGTAAACCTTTAGGTTGGTAATTTTTAGCTTAGCTTGCCGA
>CAMWIZ010000078.1 GCA_947174455.1 uncultured Clostridia bacterium
GAGTAATACTTTTGCCATTTTGCAATACAGGAAAACCTTTCCTGCTTTTTGTAAACTAAATTCTACAAAAAGCCTTGAAATACTTCCCGTGTTTTCATATAATTGTATTATATGTTTTTTTAGATTCGATTTATTATAATCAAAAAGTGCCGCAAATATAAGATTTTGCTGCGAATAAACTTTTATACTGCGTCATTTTGGCACTTTATTTATTTTGTTATTTGGGGAGGAGCCTTGCGATGACAGGTGACTTGACTTTTTTTAAAACCAACGCCGTCAACTATTACGGCGTTTTTTGTGAGGAGTTTGATAAATCAAACCCTTATACAGACGTCCTTGCAAATACAAGAAAGAAATATTTTGAAACACATACAAGACAAAAGGATAAATTTATAAAGCGAGTTGATGCCGAACAATACCGATATCAATTCACACTTGATGAAGATCACCCACTAAAGTGGAAGGTGTTTACCGATACCCATATTTTGGAAAAAACCGTGGTTTCGCCGGATGAAAGCTACTATGTAGAGGTAAAAAACAAGTATAACGACCTTCAAAAGAGAATTTACTTCGGTTGTTTTCACAACTGGCAAAAAACACAGTATTTTAAAAAGGGCTACAGTGACCCGTCAGTGGAGCTTGTTGCTTGGGATTTTAACAGCATTTCCGTTATTCTAAGGTATCAAAGAGATATACAAAAGCCTGAGGTTCTGTATCCCTGTGCACAGGTTTCTGACCGTGACGACCTTGAGGCGGTTATGGCTAAGGCAGGTTCTCCGGATGTTGCGGCACTTTGCTCCATGGGGTTTGTCTATTTTGCCCCAAAGGAAATTTCACGAAAGTGGAACAGCACCTGTGAGGAAATGCACATAAGCACTGCACAGAAAGGCCCTATGGAGGAGCAAAACAAAAATAGCGACAAAAAGGCAGCTGTCACCCCAATCAAAAGTCCAATTAAACTTGAGCTTCCTAAGAAAAAGCGAATTGATCTGACACAAACCCGTGAATTTATCATACCCGAAGTAAAGAAGCACGAAAGTATAGTGATACCGCCGATACTGCACACACCGGATGCAAAGAACATACAAAGCGGCAGTACAGCAGACAAGCTTTCAGGTTCAAAGCACATGACTATGAATGAACCGACAACAAAGCAAAATACACTTCACTCCCGCAGCTTAGAAAATTCTCCAAAGGAAGAGAAGGCAGCTCCCTCACGCACATCCCTTTCGGAAGAACCTATATCAGAACCTGCCGCACCCAAACTTCACTCTGAAATGCTGATTAATTACACAGATGACAACATAGAACCTGTTAAAGGGGGAAAAATCCCCTCACCGTCATTCGATTATCTTACTGATTCAAAGTCAGTTCTTGACGTGACGTACGACAGAGATGGCGAAAAGGACGAGGAGATTGACCCAATAGAATCTATCATGCAGGATTTGCTTGCAAACACTAACAGCACATCTGACGTTGACAGTGATTCGGACGAAGATGCTGACAGCGTTTCAGCTTCGAGCGTAGGTACCGTGGAAATTTCCGATATGGAAATAACACAGGAAATCACACCGCCAACCGAAGATAAACGCAACGAAAACATTGCTCAGCGTGCGAGAGAAAACACTATAGAGGAAGTTAAACGTGCCTACAACATGAAAAAGGTACAAACCGTTACGGAAGCACCAAAAAGGACTGTTCCTGTTGACAAAATTATATCCGTTTCACAAGACGAAATGTATTACTACTTTGGTGAATTGAAGGATGGCAAAAGAAACGGCAAGGGACGCACAATGATGCCAAACGGCAACACAGCATACGAGGGCGGATACCTTGATGACAAACGTGACGGCTTTGGTGTCTACTACTACAAGACAGGAAAAATTTCATATGCAGGCGAGTGGTCAAATAACCGCAGAAACGGTGTGGGAGTCGAGTTTGTACCATCGGACAATTCTCTGTATGTCGGCGGTTGGGAAAACAACTGCCCTGTGGGTATGGGTGCAAAGTTTGACAGCAACGGCAATTTAAGCTTTGCAGGCTACTGGGACAGCGGAACAAAGGATGGATTGGGGATAACCTATAACCCGAAAAACGGCAGCCTGTTTGTGTCACGCTGGGAAGAGGACGTTATGTCAAACAGGGGTACACTCTTTGATGAAAACGGAATCTTAACCTACAACGGTACTGTCAAAAAGGGAAAAAGACACGGCTACGGAACAAGCTATGACGAACGTGGACAGGTTGTATATTCGGGCGGATGGAGCAACAATATTTACAGTGGAAAAGGCACGCTAAACTTGGCAAACGGTTTCAAAATTGAGGGTTCATTTGAAAACGGAAAAGTAAACGGTCATGCAACCGCCACAAACAGAAACGGCACAAAGCTGTACGAAGGTGAATGGGTTGACAACCGATACAACGGCGAAGGAAAGCTATATATGCCTGACGGAAGCTGGTGTCAAGGTCAGTTTGAAAAAGGCGAACCAAAGGGTATTTTATCCGGCTACAGCAAGGACGGAGTACTACTTTACAAAGGTGAATGGCGTGACGGACGTTTCCACGGCAAGGGCATTTGCTATGACAACGGCGAAAAAATCTATGAAGGCGAACTTGACAACGGCATAAGGAGCGGCAGCGGACACGAATATATTGACGGAAAGTGTGTATATATCGGCAGCTTTGAGGAAAACTCACGTTCGGGCTTTGGCACAAGCTATGACAATAACGGCGAAATTGAGTACAGCGGCCAGTGGTCGAACGGCGTATACGACGGCTTCGGTCTGCTTTATGTATCCGGTGAGCCGAGATATGCAGGCCAATTTGTTTCGGGAACTCTCCACGGCAGAATAAACGAAATTTTTAACAACCGTGTAATAAAGGAATGTATCTATTCCGAGGGTGAATGTGTTTATATGAGGGAATTTACTGACGATGGACTTACCCTTAAGTATGACGGCAACGTAAAAAATGGTATGTACGAAGGTATGGGTTGCGGCTTCTCCCCTTACGGTGAAAAATATTTTGAGGGCATATTTAAGAAAAACGAACCCTTCAAAAACATGAAAGTAAGCCTGCGTAAGCTTGAAAAGCTTGAATATTGCGATGAAATTTCAAAATCTCAGTACAACAAGTTCATTAAAGGTCCAAGCTATGTTGTGGAAGAACCGTACAACGGCGGTACATACTCAGGACTTCTGCATAATAACAAGCCCGAGGGCAAGGGTACTATACTATACTCGGACCATGGTTATACGGGTTCATTCTCAAACGGCACAGCCTGCGGACTGGGTGTTATTTATGAATGGGATGGCAGTGAAATAACCGGCACCTTTGTCACAGAAGCGGGAGAAAACACCACGGAAATAACACTTGACAGCGGAATTACCTACCACTTGCTGAACACTAATGACTAAGAGTTTTGATTTTATGAGAAATTTAGCAGCGAGGTATTTGTATTATTACTATTAGTTACCTTTGGGGAGAACCACTTTCAATAGGTTCTCCCCACCTATAATTTTTGAGTTATAAAAGTTTATTTCCCTCCGCTTTGCTGCTCTCATACTAATTCTGCTCTCAGGAGTGTATAAAGATTCGAGCGGAAAATTTTGCAGATCAAGGAAGAAAGCCGCAAGCGGGCTGTCGCCCGGTAAGGTTTTCTGACACAGAGATGCGGAATTTAACGCCGAAGATTGTCTACTAATGAGAGTAGAATTAGTATCAGTCAAGGTGCTTTGTTGGCTACGGCTATCGACCGGAGACTTAAATGCCTTCACTGCTTATTCGTACTAAACCTGACAGGAGATAGATACATGAATACAAAATTTGAAATTCTGCTTAACATGGCAATTAAATGGATAGAGGACTTTCTGCCCAATTTAATCGGTGCAGTGCTAATACTTATTATAGGAATCTGGCTGTCGGGAGTTATTGCAAAGTTTGTGGGCAAAGCCATGCTTAAAGGCAGAATCGGCGAAACGGTCGTTACCTTTACACAGTCATTCCTTAAAATATCTATCAAAATTTTAACAATAATTGCAGCACTCGGAACCATTGGCTTTAATATTGCGTCAATAATTACCGCACTCGGTGCAGCTACCGTTGCAATCGGTCTTGCTCTACAGGACAGCTTAAAAAATGTCGCAAGCGGAATAATGATTTTAATAACTAAACCGTTTGAGGTCGGCGACTTCATCGAAATAAGCGGACTTTCTGGCAAAGTTACAAAAATCGACATATCAAACACACATCTGCTTACACTCGACAACAAAGAGATAATTATGCCAAACTCAAATGTTGCGTCGGGCAATATTGTAAACTTTTCGTCACAGGAAAACCGACGTGTCGATTTCTCATTTGCAGTTTCCTACAGCAGTGACTTAGCTCTTGTAAAAAAAGTTGTAAACAAGGTTATAGACAGTTGCCCAAACGTTCTTACAGAACCCGAACGCTTTATTGCAGTTGGAACACACGCTGAAAATCACCTCGAAATCATTGTACGGCTTTGGTGCAAAAAAGAAAATTACTGGGAAATTTACCATTATATGCAAGAAAACGTTAAGCTTGCATTTGACGAAAATAAAATTTCGATACCTTTCCCACAAATTGATGTACATAATTCATAAAATTGAAATTATCGGTAAGAATACTGTTGATGCTTATTGTGTCAACAGTTTTTTTTTAATTAAATTTAATTAACAGGAGCGTTTAAAATGAAAAAAACATTAGCTATGATAGCGGCAATTTTATCAATAACAGCAGTATTTGCCGCTTGTAACACAAATGACGGAAAGGTCAACAACAGCTCGGCTGCTTCGAGTACATCATCAACAACCGGCACAAACTCAAGCAGCACCTCAGCTAACAGTTCCAACGGAAATTCTTCAGCATCTTCTGCACAAAGCAGCACTGCCTCCGATAATGCAGGCACAGACAGCACAACAATAGATGATAATTCCGGCGGCATAATCAATGATGTTGACAGCATGGTTGGCGAGGGAATTGATGATGTAGCAAGCGGTATCGATAATATCGGTTCAACACTAACCTCAGACGTTAACGATTTGACTGGGAACACAGATAATCAATAACACCAGTAAATCAAATGACATCACGTTATATTTATTTTTGTCGGTAAAAGGAATTCCGTCAGAGATTGCTGATACATTCTCTGACGGAATTTCTGTTTGTTCTAAAAGAATATAAAAATAACCTTGTATTCCCCGCTTTTTGGTGCTATAATGACATTGACAGTAAATACTGTTCGGGGTGCTGCTTATGCGGCTGAGATTACACCCGCTAACCTGATATGGGTAATGCCAACGTAGGGATTTGCGTTAATATTCGAGTTTTACCGCAGAATACAGCGGTAATGCTCTGCACGGATATGCCTAACTGTGGTATATCCGCTTTTTGTTTTAAGTTATCATATTGCAGATTAGTGTGATAATAACTTAACGGATATACACAGCTTATGGAAATATAATTAAGGTAATAT
>CAMWIZ010000079.1 GCA_947174455.1 uncultured Clostridia bacterium
CAAATCGCCTATTTTTTAGGTGTATCCACACCGGCTGTAAATAAGTGGGAGAAAGGCATCACTTATCCCGATATAACCCTTTTACCAGCGTTATCAAGTTTGCTTAAAATTGACTTGAACACGTTAATGTCTTTCAATGACGATTTAACAGATATAGAGATTGAAAATTTTGTTAATGAAGTCGATAAGACAGTCCAAGAGCAGGACTATGATACCGCTTTCCAAAAAGCAATCAACAAAATACATGAATATCCCACTTGTGAAAAATTGATATATTCTGTCATTCTTTATTTAGAGGGGGCACTTACTCTTTACAATGTATCTGAAATTGAAAAATACCGAGAAATGTATGAAACATTTTACAAGCGTTTAGCCACAAGTGAAATTCCAGAAATAAGGGATACCACAACCAGTATGTTGATTTCCTATGCACGAAATCGAGGAGATTTTTCAAAGGCAGAGGAGCTAATAAATTTATTGCCGTTTTCCACAATAGACAAAGAGGAACAATTAGCTATTCTGTATCAACAGCAGGAACGATACCAAGATGTAGAAAAAATCTGGGAACATCGGGTATTTAAAGGTGTAACCGAAATACAGACTGCTTTAGCAAATATGCTGGAAATCGCATTACAGGAAAAACGGGAAAATGATGCAGACTTTTTCGCAGATATGTATGAAGCCGTTACCCGCCAGTTTTGTTTTCCAGAGTGGATGTGCTACAATACCCATTTGCAGCTTGCTTTAGTAAAAAAAGATAAGGGTAGAAGTCTGTCTATTCTTCAAAAAATGTTACCTGCCATGAAAAAAGAATGGAATCCGCAAGATTACCAGTTATATCGTAATGCAAATGGTAGCGGTTCTACATTTTTTTCAAGTAAACTGGCAAAAACAATCACCGATGAGTTAGCAAACAATGAGGAATACGCATTTCTTCGTGACGGTTCGGAATTTGAAGAACTGATAGCACAATTAAAAGATTAAAATTTCTTTGCATTCAAATAGCAAAACCACCCGAGCCAGTCAACGGTCAAGATGAACGGGCTTCGCCCGCCGTTGACAGCCCCGCCTGTTTTCGCAATTAAGCAGCTAAGGAGTGACATCAAAAATCCCACTATCATGTTACTGTTATACAATTTTATAAACATACAAAAAGGGACTGCCTTATGACAGTCCCTTAAAGTTATTTTGAAAAAATAAGTAAGTTTTAAATTACTTAATCTCAACTTCAGCCTTAACCTCTTCGAGCTTAGCCTTCATAGCCTCAGCGTCGTCCTTGGATACAGATTCCTTAAGTGTCTTAGGAGCGTTGTCTACAAGCTCCTTAGCTTCCTTAAGACCAAGACCTGTAACTTCTCTTACAACCTTGATAACCTTAATCTTCTCAGGACCAGCAGCCTTAAGAACTACGTCGAACTCTGTCTTCTCTTCAGCGGCAGCAGCACCACCGTCTGTAGGAGCAGCAACTGCAACAGCAGCGGCAGCAGATACACCAAACTCATCCTCTACAGCGTGTACAAGCTCAGAAAGCTCCAAAACTGTGAGGGTCTTCAACTCGTCAATAATAGCAGTAATCTTCTCAGATGCCATGATAATTTACCTCCAATTTATAACAATAATAATCAAATTAGTTTAGCCATACGGCTTTCAAAGTCACTGTAAGTGACCACGGCTTTAATTAAGCCTCAGCTGCTTCAGCAGCCTTTTTGTTAAGACATTCCTCAACACCGCCGTTATCAGCAATAGCCTGTACTGCACGAGCAAAGCTTGCGATAGGAGCGTTAAATGCGTTAAGAACTGTAGCAAGGAGAACCTCTCTGCTTGGAAGCTTAGCGAGGCTGTTAATCTTATCAAGACTGATAACCTCACCGTCGAGGTAACCGCTCTTAATAGTAAAGTCCTTGTTTGAGTCTGCGTACTTGGAAAGAATTCTGGCAGCAGCAACATAATCCTCAGCACTTGTAGCAATAGCTGTTGTACCCTCGAGTACAGCATTAAGATCGCCCAAGCCTGCCTCGTCTGCGGCACGGGAAAGCAATGTGTTCTTAACAACTGTGTACTGAACGCCTGCCTCACGCAAATCCTTTCTAAGCTTAGTATCGTCAGCAACTGTGATACCCTTGTAGCTTACAACAACACCTGTTACGGAGTTCTGCAAACGCTCTGTAAGAGCAGCAACAACTGCTTTCTTTTCTTCAAGAATTTTCTGACTTGGCAAAATCAATTCACCTCCGAAAAATAGTTATTCAAATAAATAAGCCCTCCTGCAAACCGCAGAAGGGCATAATACACCAAAATAAATGTATAACGCTCGTCCTCGGTAGGCAGGTAAAACCATTTATGCAATTTGCACCTACTGTCTTTGGAAAACAGCTTAATTATAATAGCACAAAAAGAGTGCTATGTCAAGTGTTTGTTAAGAATTAAACAGAAAATTTATTCGGGTTAATTCTTACACTCGGTCCCATTGTTGAAGCAACTGCACAGGACTTAATATACTGACCCTTAGCAGCAGCCGGCTTAGCCTTAACGATAGCACCCATGAGTGTATCAAAATTCTCCTGGAGCTTTTCAACTCCGAAGGAAGCCTTGCCGATTGGGCAGTGAATGATGTTTGTCTTATCAAGACGGTACTCAATCTTACCTGCCTTAGCCTCTTTGATAGCCTTAGCGATATCAGGTGTAACTGTACCTGCCTTTGGGTTAGGCATCAAGCCACGAGGTCCAAGGATTTTACCAAGACGTCCAACAAGACCCATGCAGTCAGGTGTTGTGATGAGAACATCGAAGTCCATCCAGCCTTCCTGCTGAATCTTCTGTGTCATATCCTCAGCACCAACAAAGTCTGCACCTGCCTCCTGAGCAAGCTTCTCGTTATCGCCCTTGCAAATTGCAAGAACTCTTACGCTTTTACCTGTACCGTTTGGCAATACAATAGCACCTCTAACCTGCTGGTCAGCGTGTCTGCCGTCTACGCCAAGCTTTACATGAACTTCTATTGTTTCATCGAACTTAGCTGTAGCTGTCTTAACTGCTACATCAATAGCCTCGTTAGGATCATAGCTCTTTGATTTATCGATCAGCTTTGCGCTGTCTACATATTTCTTACCGTGTTTCATTTATTATCCTCCCTATTGAGTGGTAATTGCGGATTCTGTCCTCCCACCCGGGTTTAAGTCAGTGTCAGTCAACTACTACAATGCCCATGCTGCGTGCAGTTCCCGCTATCATGCTCATAGCAGTTTCAACGCTTGACGCATTCAAATCAGGCATTTTCTGCTCGGCAATCTTTCTGACCTGTTCACGGGTAATATTAGCGACCTTGTTCTTGTTAGGAACACCTGAACCGCTCTGAATGTTGCAAGCCTTCTTGATAAGAACGGCTGCAGGCGGAGTCTTGGTGATGAAAGAGAAAGAACGGTCTGCATAAACTGTAATAACTACAGGGATAATCATGCCTGCGTCATTCTTTGTACGCTCATTAAATTCCTTAGTGAACGCCATAATGTTGACACCGTGCTGACCTAACGCAGGTCCGACAGGCGGTGCCGGGGTTGCCTTACCGGCTGGTATCTGGAGCTTAATAAATCCTGTTACCTTTTGAGCCATTTTTTTGCACCTCCAAAATTCGTGGTAGAAGCGGAATGCTTAAATAAATTTCATTCCTCCCACTTTAAGGGACTTAGGCTGTCCCTTATAACGACACGAAAAGCCTTTTCGGCAATATGCCCGTGTCGCAAAATCCAAGTTTTATTCTATTGGTTCAGCCTGATTAAGCTCAAGCTCAACCGGTGTTTCACGACCGAACATGGAAACGGTAACACGAACACTGTTCTTTTCCTTGTCGATTTCCTCAACAATACCGACAAAGTCCTCCAGCGGACCGTCGATAATTCGCACTGAGTCACCGACATTGTACGAGATTTCGATACTCTTAACCTCGATACCCATCTTCTCAACTTCCGAATCCGTAAGCGGAACCGGCTTTGAGGACGGACCGACGAATCCTGTGCATCCTCTTATATTGCGGACAACATACCAAGACTCATCTGTCAGCACCATTTTTACAAGTACATATCCCGGAAAAATCTTGCGTTCAACCTCTTTGGTTTTATCCTCGGTAATCTCCGTAACCTTTTCCGTAGGAACCTTTATATCTGCAAACAAATGCTGCAGTCCTCTGTTCTCAACGGTTGTTTGCAGGTTGGAAGCAACCTTGTTTTCATAACCTGAGTAGGTATGAACGACATACCATCTTAAATCCTCAGACACAGATTATCATATCCTTTCGATAAGTTGAAGCTCGTCTTAGATATCCATGATGAGCTTGAGCAAGGCTCCGAAACCTGTATCGAGTCCGAAAATAAACAAACCGACAACAATCAAAACCACAAGCACAACACCCATGTTCTTGAATGTAGCCTTAGGAGTAGGCCATACGATTTTCTTAATTTCGCTCTTACATTCACGGAAGTATTTTCCTATTTTAGAAAAAATTGATGGCTTTTTCTCCGATGGCTTCTGCGACGGCTTTTTATCCGTTTTAGCCGCAGAACCGGACTTAGCCTTCTTTACCTCGGGCTTTTCCTTCTTCTCTGCGGACTTTTTCTTGTCAGCCATATCGTACCTCCGTTACTTTGTTTCCTTATGCAGAGTATGCTTCTTGCAGAATCTGCAGTACTTGTTCATTTCAAGTCTGTCGGGATCGTTTTTCTTGTTTTTCATAGTGTTGTAGTTGCGCTGTTTGCACTCAGTGCAGGCTAGTGTAATTTTTACTCTCATTTAGCGGCACCTCCGTTTTTGCGGTAAATTTAGCCTCCCTCACAAAAAGGGCACAAAAATAAAACCCCTTTCGAGGTACTTCAAATTTTATCACACCTTCCGCTTTTAGTCAACCTTTTTTTCAGAAAAAAGGCATTTTTTCTGCATAATCGCCGTATAGTCGTTAACCCGCAAGTCTTTCTCTCAGTCCACAGAGAATTTTTTTCTCACGGCGGCTTATCTGTACCTGCGTTGTGCCGAGCAGCTTTGCGGTCTGCGACTGAGTAAGACCCTTAAAATACCGCAGTGATATCAGATTTCTGTCATCATCACTCAGACTCTTAAGCTCCTGTTCAAGACTCAAACGCTCTGCTATTCTCTCCTCTCCCGACTCTATCGGAACGTCAACCTGTCCGCTTTCCTCCCCGCCGTCCTCGGAAACGGTAAGCGACAGCGGTTGGCGGCACGCACACAGTGCCTCTACAGTTCTGTCCTCAGGTACACCGATATGCTCTGACAAAATGCTTATACTCGGCTCCTGCCCATGTATTCCCTGATATTCCTGCGTGAATTTTGCCGCTTTCATGGCAATTTCTTTCAAACTTCGGCTTACCTTGACCGTACCGCCACGACGGAAAAGACCCTTAATTTCTCCCATAATAACAGGTACTGCAT
>CAMWIZ010000080.1 GCA_947174455.1 uncultured Clostridia bacterium
GAATAAAGAATTTGACGACTATGTTCGTCGGTACAGCTTGGATTTGACCCGTCTGTGTATGTCACTTTGCCCCTGCCAAACCGATGCCGAGGATTTATTTCAGGATACATGGTACAAGGCTATAAAAGGGTACGACACATACGACAGTGAAAAACCATTCGACAAATGGCTGTTCTCCATTTGTGTCAATACCTATAAAAATTCTTTGCGACTCGCCTACAACAAACGTAAATTGGATTTTAAATCAGACGAGGAAAAGGAATTCTTTATCAATTCAGTGCCTGATACGGAAAACAACAGCCTTGATTCGCACATTGAACTGAAAAAAGAAATTTTGGCTTTGCCAAAAAGGCAGAAACTTGTTATTGTTCTGCATTACCTTAAAGGATATTCCGAAAAGGAAATTGCAGAAATTCTGAAAATTCCACAGGGAACGGTTAAATCAAGATTACACTCTGCGAAAAAACGTCTGAAAGAGAGGTTAAGCCAATGAAAAACAAGAAATTTCTCACCGATGAGCAGCTCGACAGTATGCTTACAGAATATTTTAACAGGGAACCAAGGAAAGTTTTTAGCGTTAATTTTGAAAAGGAGGAAAAATCCATGAAAAAAATACCTGTCATTAAATACGGTACTATAGGAGTATGCACCGCCGCACTGCTTGCCGCAGGCATTTTTTCGGGTCAGATTGCAGATATATTCGGTGAAAATACCGTTGTTTCTGACAGCGATACTTCAGCCGTATCCCCCCTCAAACCTAACAGCTTCACATTAACCGCCTGTGCCGATGAGGTGGAAACTGCTGATAGGACAGAAACTGCCGATAGTATAGAAACTGCCGACGAGGCAAACAAGAACTCCGCCAACTACCAATCGGAAACAGGCTTGCTTGGAGGACATTTCGTAACGATTGAAGAAGCTGTAGAATATATAGGAACAGACGGCTATGCTGTAAATCCCGAATTATACGACGGTGAATATACTGAAATTACTGTACCCGATATATGTTCAGTTTCCGACTATCTAAAGTTTACCGTTAGCGGTGACAATATAGTTTCGTACAGTGCCGTTTGTGAAAAAGGACAGCTTGGCGGCTACATCGATGCCAATGCTTTTATACAGGACGGGATAGGTTTTCCATCTGACTTCGAGGCAAACTATTATTATAACACGGGTGCAAACGAATCGGACATCCAAGAATATGCAAAAGTCGTATACGTAAGCGGTGATACAGGTTTAAAAGAAACAGGCTCCATGGAGTATGCGTCCCCGGATGAGTGTAAAAACAACCGCAACCTTAACAGCATTACATGGCACCCAAGTGATGAAACTATATGGCAGGAGCTTCAGCAGTACGCTGATGAAATCTCCATGTATGATGATGAAAAAGGCATAACGGGTGAAAATCTGAAAAAATACGGAGAGTATAAAAAGCAATATATTGAAAATCTTCATAAGGACGACAATTATAATAATTTGTTCTCTGATACAATAACAATAACCGTAAACTACGCAGACGGTACATCAGACACACAACAGGCTAATGTAACCTTTGACCGGAACGGATACTATATTGTAGATATTCAGTAATAGTTTCTCATGCCAATCAAAATTGCCGAGCATACCCGAACTTGCTCATAACATATGCATACAAGATATATTTAGAATACACCCCAAAACACGCCGAAGCTGCAATTTTACAGCAGCTTCGGCGTGTTTATTTCTAAAATTATGTCATAGTAATAGTCATGTAGTAAGAACGTCTTCCACCCTCTACTGTTCCAAGACAAATAAGAGAATAGTTAGGGTTCATAAAGTAATCATTATAAACTCTTTCATCATACTTTTGAATATACTCATAGTACTTCTTCGCTGTATTGTACGCATAATTGCGAATATTATAGTCAAATGGAGGATTGTTTACACTCATGTTATTGTCGGGGAACAATGTGTCAATAGACCTTTCATCGGGACGAAGATCTAAATATCCGCTTAATACTTCCTCCGCTCTTATCTGTCCCGCTGCAAGGGAAGCATCATGATATTCCAGCGGAGCTACTCCCCTACTTTCACGATCCTCATTTATCATATTTATCAATGCAATACGCTCAGCCTTGTTATACGCATACTTGTCAACAACGTCTTTAAGGCCAAGATTCAATCTCATAAGAATGTATGCATCCTTCAGAGTAACGGCACCGTCGCCGTCCATATCCGCTGCCGTTTGTTCCTCAGCGTCCAAAGTAACCAAACCCAATGCCGCCCTTTGTACAGTATACGAATCACGCAGGTCAATTGAATTATCCCCGTTAATATCACCTAAAACATACGCATCTGCCGAAATAACCGCAGAAGACAGTATTGCGGCTGCCGCACCAAACGCAATAATGGAATTTATTGGTTTACTCATGACCTTAACCCCCAACTATTTTTGGTAACATCATACACCGTTTTTATTAAATTGTCAATATAATCACTAAAATTTTAACATCTGCGGTAATCTTTTGTACACTTTTTAGCTTAACAGTCTTTATTTTTCCTGTCATATAAGTCGCAAAAAACATACAAATTGGTTATACTATAATCGACATCTTATTATATGTGTTTTTTATGAAAATTATACCTGCAAATCATTGAATTTACACCCCGTTTGTGTTATTCTTAGGATATGAATTTTTGCGATTTTTTGACTGTCACTATTAAAGACTAACACAAAAACGCAGCAGAATTTTGACGGTGTATATTGAATGTATCCTGTAGTAGAATTACATTTTCAGATGGGATGGGAATATGAACAAAAATGAATTACGCAACAGCAAGGCTGCTAAAGAAAGGACCTCAACAAGGGGTTGGTCTGCCGCAAGGTCGGAAAGAAAGTCAAAATCGGGGAAAAAAAGTGCAAGCAAGACTCGGTCAAAGGCACCGATTGCTGCGGTTGTATGTGTTTTTGGCATAATATTGATTGCGTACATCTGCGGTGCGGTTTTTTTCAGCAGTCACTTTATATATGCTACATTTATAAACAACTGTGATGTATCGGCACTCGGTTTGGATGATGCAAAGCAAAAGCTTATGTCCTCAACAGACGGATACACGCTCACCCTTGAGGAACACAACAATATCTATGAAACCATTGACGGCGGTGCTATAGAACTATCTGCACAAATTACGAACGAATTTGACACAGTATTGGAAAACCAGTCGGTACTTTCATGGCCTATTGAAATATTCCGAAGCAAAGAATATACGCTTGATGAGGGTATGATAAACTATACCTACAACAGCAATAAGCTGACAGAGATTATAGACAATCTTAACTGTGTAGACCCGGAATATCCTATTGAAGCAAAAGACGCATCGCTTATCATGATGGACGGTGAATTTCAGATTGTGTCTGAGGATTACAGCAATGTTGCCCACCGCAACGATTTGGAAGCTGCGATCAAGAAGGCAATAGAGTCACAGGAAAGCAAACTTAACTTGAGAGAAAGCGGTTTGTATGATGAGCCTGCAATAAAATCAAGCGACCCAATAATGCAGGCAAAGCTTGAGGTATGCAATTCGATAGCAAATCTGCAAATAAGTCTGATTTTCGGTTATTCCACTGAGGTTATAGATTCACACACAATAGCCAATTGGATAGATGTAACGGAAAATAACAGCGAATATTCCATGCAGATTGACACGGATGCTGTGAAGGCATATGCTGAACAGCTTGCACAGAAATACGACACGTCCGGCAAACCAAAACAATTCGCTGCTACAAGAGGCGAAGTTATAGAAATAACAACAGGCGACTACGGCTGGAAGCTGAACACGGCATATGCTGCGGAAAAGCTTGCTGAAATTGTAAATGCAAAGCAGTCTGTAACTTATGACTTAACTGACAAGAGCGAAGAGAGCAACCTGTGGTGGAAGCAAATTGCAATAGGCTATGATGCAAACGGAAACGACTACTACGGCACAAGCTATGCAGAGGTAAGCATTTCCGAACAGCATATGTGGCTGTACCTTAACGGTGTGCTGACAATGGACTGCGACGTTGTAACAGGTAATCCAACGCTTGGCAATGACACACCACAGGGGGCATTCCGTATTCGTTACAAGGAACTCAACGCTACGCTAAGGGGTCCGGGCTATGTAACCCCGGTTGATTACTGGATGGTATTTGCCGATGATGTAGGCTTTCATGATGCAACATGGCAAGCGGCTTTCGGCGGTGATTTGTACTACACAAACGGCTCACACGGCTGTGTAAATATGTCGCTTAATGATGCGGCACGTCTGTATGACTATATTTACGACGGTTTGCCTGTATTCGTGTATTACTAAACTAATATTACACAGTACTTCATAAAAAAGAAACACACTATTTGATACCAAAACTTTTAATGGGGAGAACCTGCTGCAAGTGGTTCTCCCCATTATTATCTAACGGTTATTTCTGATGTTTAAACAGAAAAACAGCACCTCACTAAAAAACTTCTCAGCAGCTCGGTAAAACCCTGTCAAGCTGCAAAGCCGTTCTGTGCGGTGCCGTCTTTCTTATTTCATTTTAATCCTCAAAATTAAAGTATGGCTGAAGTGCGTTTTTAAATCACTAACACATTAACTCATTACCTTAATTTCTCTGTCAGGCTCGGCATTTTCTCTGAAAAGCAAAGAAATACACCAAATGGCACACAAACCTACTACAGTGTAAATAACACGGCTTATCATACCGGTTTGACCTCCGCAAATCCAAGCTACCAAGTCGAACTGGAATATTCCTATTGCACCCCAATTTACACCACCTATAATGAGCAGTGTAAGAACAATTTTATTAAGCATACTCTACTTCCTTTCCTATTATTTATACCAACCGGATACAAACCTCCTAATAAGGCATTACCGAACAATTAACAACTGTTGTTTTTGTTCTGCATTACCCATATGCAGATTTGACCCGACTAGCACAATGTATATCTATATGTACATATAGTTTTTGCGGCTTCACAGATTTTATACACATATTTTTTTCTTTTTAATGCCGCTTTATATACAGCCTGATAAAACAACATATTTTAGTTTAATTTTTTAACTTTTTTTGAAAAAAAGTATTGACAAGCGTCCCACAAACTGATATAATACTACTTGTTCACTGATGTGAAACACATGGCGATATAGCTCAGTTGGCTAGAGCATTCGGTTCATACCCGGAGTGTCGGCGGTTCGAGTCCACCTATCGCTACCATATATGGCCCGGTGGTCAAGAGGTTAAGACACCGCCCTTTCACGGCGGTAACACGAGTTCGATTCTCGTCCGGGTCACCATATTTGGTGTTTTGAAAACAGTTCGATTTTTATCGGACTGTTTTTTGTTTTTTCGATAAATAAACTGTTTTGATAATCATAATTATGCTATAAGTATAAAGC
>CAMWIZ010000081.1 GCA_947174455.1 uncultured Clostridia bacterium
ATAAATACCGCACCTGCAAAAAGTGCGGAAAAGACTGGAACGTAAGCAAATACGACCGCACAGGCAAGAAATATATTTGCCCTGTGTGCGATAAAAGGAGGAAAAGACAATGAAAAAATATGAATTAACCGAAGAAACAAGAGAATGGTATGGAATAACATTGCACAGAATTAAAGCATTAAAAGACATCGGTAGCAGTGTCAAAGCCGGAGATTTAGGAGGCTGGGTGCAGTCAGAAAATAATCTCTCACACAAGGGGGGGTGTTGGGTGCATGGCAACGCTCGGGTATGTGACAATGCTGAGGTGTATAGCAATGCTCGGGTGTATGGCAATGCTGAGGTGCATGGCGATGCTGAGGTGTACGGCAATGCTCGGGTGTGTGGCGATGCTGAGGTGTACGGCAATGCTTTGGTGCGTGAAAAGGCAAATATACAATCAACAGCGGATTACATAACTGTAGGTCCAATAGGAAGTCGAGATGATTTTACAACATTTTATCGCACTAGCACTAAGGGTAATGAAATATATGTTAAATGCGGTTGTAAAAATACCGATATTGACACCTGGCTTGCCATGGTTGAAAAAACTCATGGGAATAACAAACACGGCAAAATGTATAGAGAAGCGGCTGAATTGGCATATATGCAAATAAAAAAGTTGGAGGACTAAAATGAACAAATTCACAAAATGGCTTAAAAGCTTTGTCTTTGCTGAGGACGAGCCTATAAGCAATCAGAAAAACGACAGCAGTGTTTACATAAACGCATACAACAACTGGGCGAAGATTGAAACCAGTCTTCCTGCTGAGAAAAATGCACAGGTAAAGAAAGCCGTTGATGAAATTGTTAAGGCTGTTTTTGAGGAAAAATAAAAAACTCGCCCCCGGAACGGCAATTCCGAAGGGCGAAAAAGAAAAATTAACGATTAAATTTTAACACAGAAAGGATAAAAATGCAATGACTGATGCAAGAAGAAATAAAATTTTGCAGATTGTGATGTACGCAACGCTGCTCAATAATGAGCCGACTAAAAGAGATTTAACAGGAGATAAACCTACTGTGTTCTGCAATTTCAGCGGTCATGTCAGCTTATTTGAGGTCAGAATATATAATCACGGCTGGAAATCGTATTGCGATGCCGATGTAATTTTTAATGTTAGCTTTGACAGTGAATACAGCAATATTAGAGAAAACAGCGAACAGAGAGAATATCCCGCAGATGAGACACTCAAAATCGCTCTTAATCGCCTTAAAGCCCTATACAAAGAGTGGGAGGACAAGCCATGTATGACTACGGATTAACCTCCGCACAACTGCAATACGACAACGCAGAGCCACCGAGATACAACCGCAAGCCTGCATTTTACTGTGATGAGTGTGGTTCGGAGATTTATGTAGGAGAACAGTTTCTACGCCTTGATGAAATAAATCATATTTGTATGGACTGTGTTTGGTTTAATACAGATATCGCAGAAGAGGAGGAAGAATATGAGTAACAGTACACTTCACACCTATGAACACTTTTACGCAGTTGTAAAAACACATTTCCCAACAGGAAAACTAAGGTGTTCGTTCTGTACATATTATGACAAACGGTCAAATCGCTGCAATCTCACACAAACGCTTTGCTTTTTTCCAAATGAGCATATGAACGACGATTGCCCGCTTGTACCGATAGAAAGTGAGGTGGGCGGTTAATGGGTATTCCCGTCTTGATTTTGGGAGAAAGCGGCAGTGGGAAATCTGCCAGCCTGCGGAATTTTGAACCCGATGAGCTTGTGATTTACAATGTCGCAGGTAAGCCGTTGCCGTTTCGCAAGGGTTCAAAAATGAACAGAGCGGATAATCCGTCTTACAACACAATTTTAGCAAATATGGGGAAGAAAAAATTCAGCCGTTATGTAATTGACGACAGTCAATATCTTTTGTGTTTTGAGCTTTTTGAACGTTCTGCCGAAACAGGGTACACGAAATTCACGGAAATGGCTTTGCATTTTTACAACTTGATTCAATTTGTTATCAAGCAAATGCCGGATGACTGTATCGTCTATTTTTTACACCATACAGAAGAGATTGACGGTAAACTGAAAGCTAAAACCATAGGCAGAATGCTTAACGAGAAGCTGACGGTAGAGGGGCTTTTCTCGATTGTGTTAATGGCACAGAACGCAGACGGCAAGCATATATTTGTCGTTCAGTCGGACGGCAGAAGCACCGTTAAAACTCCTATGGAGATGTTTGAAAAAGCTGAAATTGACAACGATTTAAAGCTTGTTGACACAACTATCAGAGAATATTACGGAATTTAATTTTACAGCCGCAATGGCAGAAAGGATTTATATTATGATTAAGCAATACACAGGAATGAAAGCAGAAAAAACAATCAGCAATATACCGCTTCCAGCAGGGGGGTATGTTGCGGAGATTATCAACGCAAAGGTTGAGGAGTACGACTGGGGTACGGTTGTAGTTATCGCTTTTGATATCGCGGAGGGTGAGCACAAGAGCTTTTTCCAAAAGCAGTTTGACAGTAATCCTAACGAGGATAAGAAGTGGAAAGGCACATACCGCATTATTGTTCCCGATGAGAACTCAAAGTTCTTTCAGAGTAATCAGAAAACTTTTAACAATTTCATCTATGCCCTTGAGGACAGTAATAACGGCTATCATTATGACTGTGATGAGAAGAAATTTAAGGGCAAGAAGCTTGGTGTAATCTATCGTGATAAGGAGTGGGAAATGAACGGTAACAGCGGTTGGACAACCGAGTGTGGAGCAGTTACAGACATTACTGCAATCAGAGAAAATACATTTAAGGTATTGAAGCCGAAGCCGCTGAAAAACAGCACTTCATCACCAAATACAAGCGGTTCACCGTCTGCTAATGATATAACAGACGATGATGATTTACCGTTTTGATTATGCACCCAGTAGAAGTTGAAAACGCTCTGAAAACTCTGACCCTGTTAGTCGACACAAGAGAACAGGATACCGAAAAAGCAAGACACAGAATAGCAAGCACTGAGCTGCCATTTGAACGAAGAAAGCTTGATTTTGGTGATTATTCTGCAAAGGTTACTGTATATGACGGCGAGGAATTAGATTTCTCTAATTCCTTTGCTGTTGAGCGAAAAATGGATTTGGATGAGCTTGCAGGCTGTTACACTCACAGCAGAGCAAGATTTGAACGAGAGTTTTTAAGGGCTAAAGATAAAAACGCAAAGATTTATTTGCTTGTCGAAAATGCAAGCTGGGACAAGGTTTTATCAGGCAAATACCGTTCAAGAATGAGTTCGCAGGCGTTGACTGCATCAATGTTTGCATGGCTTAGTAGGTACGACTGTCAGATAATTATGTGCGATAGTTTTACTTCAGGGAGACTTATACGTGAAATTCTGTATCGAGAAGTAAAAGAACGACTGTCAAAAATGGAGGTGAGCGAACTTTGATTGATGCACAAGTAAGTTATTACGATAGATTTCTACATTCGGTTGAATGGCAATTTAAGCGTTTGGAAGTTATAGGTAGAGATAATCATTCTTGCCGCATTTGCGGTTGCACAGACAGTATTTGTGTTCACCATTTTGGCTATTCAGAGGCAATAATGCTTGATGATTGGAATTTAATCACTCTGTGTGAAAAATGTCACCGAATAATTTCGGATAAGGTGATTGAACTTAATTCTTACACCTTTAAAGAAAAACTCGAAAGAGGATTTTTTGAGGATTTTTGTGCGAACACTGTAAGGGATTTGTATATTAAAAGTTACTGCAAAAACGGTGACAAAAGCAAAAATTTTCTTGAATTGCGAAGAATTAAAAGCACAATTAACATCGTGCGTATTACATTTTTATTGCAGAAGAAATCGCAGGATCGGAAACTTGACGAAATTGAAAGCATAAGGTTGAGAGACGTTAATTTTCAAATGAAAAGCCAAGAACTTATTTCAGAATATCGTAAGCAGTATATTTTAACTGCACTACAAGCGAGCGAACCACCGTACTCAATTAAACGCTATTTAGGTATCAGCAATAACACTTACGGCAAGCTTGTAAAGGGTGATGGCAGTGGCTAATCCTCAGACGGAAAATGGATATGTCCGAATTGCCAATGAACTTTGTGACGAAATAATCCAATACAAATGGAACAGTCTTTCCGAAATGAAAATAACATTATTTATTATTCGTCAAACCTATGGATTTAATAAAAAGAGCAGACAACTTTCAGTCACTTACATAGCTAATGGAACGAAAATACCCGCAGATACAGTTAAAAGAAATCTAAAAAATTTGATACAGAAAAAAATTGTTATTGCGAAAGCCGAGTATTCAAACTCGATTAAAACTTTGAGTATAAACAAAGATTATTCAAAATGGTGTGGTGTCACAGATGACCAGTCAAGTATGACCAGTCACACACAACACCGCTGTGGTGTCACAGATGACACTGCTGTGGTGTCACACGTGACCCCCAATAAAAGACAGAATAAAGACAGAATAAAAGACAGTAGTAGTAGACAAACCACTACGACAATTCCAACTTTGGAGGAGGTAAAAGAGTATTGTAGCAGTAAGGGTTACACATTTGACTGCAATAAATTTTTCTCACGATATGAAATTGCAGGTTGGGAATATAAGGGGACACAGATAAAAAATTGGAAAGCTTTAGCCGATAGGTGGGAAGCTTCCGAACAGAAAGAGGATATCAAACCAAAGGAGCAAGAACCCGAGCTTGATATGTGGGGTAAGCCTATAAAGCCAAGATGGGAGTGACAATGTGGATTTAAAAATAGATGAAACGGAAATCCGAAAAGCATTGACGATTTTGAAACCAAATAATGAGCTTTTTGAAATACGTTTTATTTCTTCGTCGGGCAAATTGAATTTCAGCGGATATTTTAAAAGTGCCGATGTGCTGATTGATCGGCTGAAGCACTTATCACCGACAGAAAACGGAAATGTTTACATAACGCTAAATAACATTGATGAGGCTTGTTATTCAAGAGAACAAAAGGACAAGTTCTTGAAGAACTGCAAGACCTCAACAAGTGACAATGACGTTTGCGGTTACGAATGGTTGATGTTGGATTTTGACCCCGAACGACCGGCAGGCACATCTTCGAGCAACGATGAGCTGCAAGTCGCAAGAACAAGAGCCGGCAAGGTATATAACTATCTTGCCGGGAGAGGTTGGAACGAGCCCGTTGTTGCAATGTCAGGAAATGGCTATCATTTGCTTTACAAAATCAGCTTTGCAAAGAACAGTGAGCGGACGGAGCTTGTTAAAAAAACGCTTGAAACGCTTAATCTTTTGTTTGGTGACGATAAGCTAAAAGTTGATGTTAAAGTATTCAATCCGTCAAGAATTTGCAAGCTGTATTGC
>CAMWIZ010000082.1 GCA_947174455.1 uncultured Clostridia bacterium
GCCCTTTGCAGCACAGTCCAACATAATTTCCTCGCCGTGATAAAAACTCCTTAAACGATTGTCATCATAGGAAAAGTCAACACAGCTTCTCAGATTTTCTTTACTTGCCGCCATAAAGAGAGAATGGCATGGTTCAATGCGGTTTTTTTTGATTTCTCCGAATAAAATTCCTGCTCGCAGCACTCCCAAACCGTTTAAGGAGGGGAGGGCTGCATTCGGCAGCAGCAATATTTTATCACCAATCTTTTTAAAACATTCACCAAAAATACGTTCGGTAAAAAGCTCGTCATATAAATCAAAAGCTGCATTCAGTTCGGGAAATTTTTCGGTACCTGACCGTGAAGGACTGAAATCAGAGATTAGTTCTCCTTTTTTTCTAAGCTTTGCGACAAAGTGACCTTCACCGCCGTCAGACGGTAAAATTCTTACCGCACCGTTTTCAGCTTTTCTGCCAAAATTTACGTCTATTTCCACCTGTTCAAAGTCGCTGTTTTCAGAAAGAAAGCGTGAGATGACTTTTTCATTTTCCTCAACCGAAAAAGTACACGTTGAGTACACTATTTCTCCGCCGTATTTCAGAGCCTTTGCGGCACTTGATAAAATTGAAAACTGACGTTCACCGCACGCAATGCTGTGCTGCGGTGTCCATTCAGCTACGGCTGTGTTGTCCTTGCGGAACATTCCCTCGCCGGAGCAGGGGGCATCAACTAAAATTTTGTCAAAAAACCCCTCTAATGCAGTGCAAAGTATATCAGGATGACAGCTTGATACAACTGCATTGGGGATTCCCATACGTTCAATATTTGAGAGTAATATATTTGCTCTGTTCTTAACTATTTCGTTGCTCCACAAAAGACCCGTGCCGTTAAGCTTGGCACCTAACTGTGTTGATTTTCCACCGGGTGCAGCACATAAATCAAGTACTTTATCACCGCTTTTAACGTCAAGTACGGCAGCAGCGGAGGATGCACTTGGCTCTTGGACATAGAACGCTCCTGCGTGGTGAAAAGGCTCATCGCCGATATTTGCGGTTTCAAACGGAATATAGAATCCCTCGTCACAAAAGGGAGTTTTTTCTCCCACAAAATTCATATTCTGTTTTATTTTATGGGCAGTGCATTTAAGTGTATTAACACGGATTCCTCTGAACGGGGGCTTCGTACTGTCTTGCAAAAATTGATTATAATCGGCTGCTGTAAGCAGTTCCTTCATTTTATTTGTAAAAGTTGTTGGTAAATTTTTCATAAAAGCTCCAAAAAAGTGGATGTATATATTTTATCCTGCCGTCAATAATAATGATTGTCGGGAGGTGAATGAAAATGAGTAAGAACAACAATCAGAATCAGAACAAGAACCAGCAGAATCAGAATAACAATCAGAATAAGAATCAGCAGAATCAGAACAAGAACCAGAACCAGCAGAACCAGCAGAATCAGCAGAATCAGAATAACAACAAGTTTGATTTCTAATTTTTCTTTTCTACCATGCCCCGACAGAAACCAACGGTTTCTGTCGGGGCATGATTATACATAGCAAGAAATTAAATTAGGTATATTTGAGTGTTTTGCTCTAAAACTACACCAAAAGACTCTGTTCCCTGAAATTGATGTCTTTATTAAAAGACAGGCAAACATTAAAACTGTTGTATTTAAAAGCTTTTATGCTATTTAAAATTTGCTGTTTATCCAGGTTGATTTATACTGTCATTACAAAAGTATGGGGGCATGACTGACTCATGTATTTTGTCTTATGAATTTTCTATATATACACTTTTGATTAGTTGAATTAGTAACCGAGGTTCTCATTAACAATTATTACCTTTATTCTGTCCTTGTGTCTTTGATGAGCAGAGATTAGGTAGTTGCAGCATATTCTCGCCTCGCTGCCGCATCCGTCACAGATGAAAGGGTTGTTACCGTCGAAAAGGCTTACGCATTCGTTTTTTTCTCCGCAATAGGTACTTATTCCAAGGCGGCGAGTGTTAAGTGGGGCACAAATGGTCTTTACTCTCTTTACAGCTTCATTTATGTCCTTGACAATTTTATTTACCCCAACAACTGCTATTATGCTGTCGGGTCCGTAAGCAATACAGGCGATTCTGTTGGAGTTACCGTCTACGTTGTACAGCTCACCGTTTTCGGTAACAGCATTACTGCTTGTCATATATACATCAGCAAGAAAACATTGCTTGTACAGCTTTTCGGTTTCTTCTCTGCTTTGGCATTTGCTTCTGTCAAGGTAGTTGTATTCTCCGCTTTTTAACAATTCTGTTATACCTGTTTCCTTCAGGGTTTCTGTACCGCCGTGCGACACAGTGCATCCCTTTGGCAGAAGTTCCTTAACAAGCTTCAGGGCTTCTGCACTTGTTTCGCAGTAGTAGGGCTTCATGTTGTTCTTTGCAAGATTTTTCATTGTTTTTTCTATTTTATCAGCCATAGTTTTATCCTCCAATGTGTAAAAATGTCGTGGCAATTTTAAAGTATACCACCAAAGAAATTGCATCTACAATGGTTGTAATAAACGGACTGGCCATAACCGCAGGGTCAAATCCAATCTTCTTTGCAAGCATCGGCAGGGTACAGCCGATAAATTTTGCACATATTACTGTTAGTACCAATGTACTGCATATAACAAATGCAACGGTCACTGTAATGTCACTGTTGCCGAGCAGCAATCTGTCAACGGTCAAAATTTTTATAAAGTTGGCAGCGGCAAGAGTCACTCCGCAAAGAATCGCTACTCTGAACTCTTTCCACATAACCTTGGGAAGATTTTTAAATTCAACGTCGCCAAGCGACAGACTTCTGATTATCGTAACGGAAGTTTGACTGCCTGTGTTTCCGCCTGTGTCCATAAGCATTGGAATAAATGACGTAAGCACAACAAAGCTTGACAAGGCATCTTCAAATGATGAAATTATCATACCTGTAAATGTTGCAGAAATCATCAATACCAAAAGCCACGGTATACGTTTGCCCCAAAGCTCAAATGCACTCATTTTGAGGTATGGCTTGTCAGTAGGGGTAATAGCAGCCATTTTCTCAATATCCTCAGTGGTTTCGTCCTGCAATACGTCCATGGCGTCATCGAATGTAACAATACCTACAAGACGCTGCTCTGCATCTACAACGGGGATTGCAAGAAAATCGTATTTTGTAAACATATTTGCAACGTACTCTTGGTCGTCAGACGTGTTTACATAAATTATGTTTGTTTCCATTATGTCGCTGATTTTTTCGGGATACTCCGCCATCAGCAAATCCTTTACCGTTACCATACCGAGAAGCTTGCGGTTTTCATCGGTAACGTAACAGGTATAGACAGTTTCTTTATCAACACCTGTCCTGCGTATTCTCAAAAATGCGTCCTCAACCGTCATGTTCTTTTTCAAGTCAACATACTCGGTTGTCATGACCGAACCGGCACTTTCTTTAGGGTATTTTAATATCTTGTTAATCTCAATACGCATATCTGAGCTTGCGTGCTTGAGTATACGCTTTACTACAGAAGCCGGCATCTCCTCAATCATGTCAACCGTGTCATCGACATAAAGATCATCGATAACCTCTTTTAGCTCACTGTCGCTGAATGTTGATATCAGCAGTTCCTGTGTGTCGGCATTAATGTAAACAAACACATCGGTTGCAAGTTCCTTGGGAAGAATTCTGTACACAAGCGGCAGGTATTTCCTCGGAAGCTCCTCCATGAGGTCGCCTATGTCGGCAGGGTTCATTTCAGTTAGTATATCTCTAAGCTCTGAGTATCGCCGTTCATTTATATAATCGGGGACTGAATCGACCAGTTGAGATATAATGTCATTTGTTTTAACTTCTGTATCTGCCATTACAGCACCTCCTCAAAAAATATAGCCTTGCTTTTTCGGAGCATCGAAAAGCAAGGCATGAAAGCACAGTATATATAACCGTCCTAATCGTTCAAGCTTTAGCATCACAGGGCAATGAAATTGCGTTAAGTAACACCTTGCTGTCGATGTTACCTGTTGGCCTACGAATGGTGTCTCCACCACTTTGCGGCAGCAACCCGTATCCCTATGGTAGCCTTACCTACCGATGAACCGTAAACTCATTGTTACTACACTATAGCTTACGCTTATTTTGGCAGTTTGTCAATAGTTTTTTCTTAAAATTCGGCTGATAAGGCTGATTGTTCATTGTAAAATGAAATTGGACACCCAAAAGTAGAAAAAGTCATGGTGAATATAGTATAATGTGTTAACCAAAAAAAGATACACTCGGCAATGCCTTGGAACCGTAAGTTTTTGAAAAAGCTTGACTAAAACTTTTCAAACTTTGCATGACAGATATGAACACTTGAGTATGAATAAGCTTGAATTATCTTAAAGACTGACAAAAATTTTACAAGGCTTCTTATCTCAATAAAAAACTTCCCTTTTGTGAGAACACGAAAGGGAAGTTTTAAATATATAGATGTGTTTAGGAAGCGTTTTTTATTTGAAGTCTTAGCTTGTCGGAAATCATTGCAATAAACTCGCTGTTTGTTGGCTTACCTCTGCTGTTGTGAATTGTATAGCCAAAGTAGGAGTTAAGAATATCAACGTCGCCTCTGTCCCAAGCAACCTCTATTGCATGGCGGATAGCTCGTTCTACTCTTGAGGATGTTGTTTCGTACTTTTTCGCAACTGACGGATATAAACGCTTTGTAACGGCATTTATAATTTCAGGTGTTTCAACTGACATTATAATGGAGTCTCTAAGATAGTGGTACCCTTTGATGTGTGCGGGAACTCCGATCTGATGAAGAATCTCGGTTACACGAACCTCCATAGCTGTACCGCTTTTAATTGAAGGGAACGGCTTAATGTTGCTGTTCTTTGCCTTGTAAAGTTCTGAAACAGTCATTGCCAAGCCTTGTGCTGTGTACGGTTTAAGAACAAAGTAAGAACCGCCGCAGCTTATAATTTCCCTTTGAAGTACATCGCTGTCAAAAGATGATGATACAATGAATATAGGATCACATGAGTATTCCGATTTATCAAACGCTTTCAGCACGCCTATTGCATCTACTCTTGCCATAAACATATCAATAAGAACTACGTCAGGAGTTTTGTTTTTTATTTCCTCCAAAACGATTGCCCCGTCCTTACCGCAGAAGCTTACGTCAATATTATTTGTCTGAAAAAGCTGTATTTCCTCGCTTGTAAAACTTCTGCTGTCCTCTGCTGCCAACAATGTAATCTTATTTTCCATAATTTTGTTCCTCCATATAGTCAAAAGTGGTTTGTTGTAGATATATTACCATAAACTGGCAAAAATAGCAATACGAAACATGAAAAAACAAATTATAATTTTGTTTCCATATATTACAATC
>CAMWIZ010000083.1 GCA_947174455.1 uncultured Clostridia bacterium
GTAATGGTCTTTTACAATCGTCGGCTCTTAATAAGTAGTTTTCGAAGAAAAAAGTTTAAATTACATTGACAAACAGGTTCAAATCAGGTATAATCTCAGTGACCGCATGGTCACTGAGATTATACAAAGAAAATGACCATATGGTCATTTAAAGGAGCTTATAATGCCAACATCTTTATTTTTGGGATTAAACAGTCAAAAACAGCAAAATATTCTTACGGCAGGAATTTCTGAATTTGCCGACTACGGCTATGAAAATAGTTCTACAAATCGGATTGTTAAAAAAGCCGGTATCAGTAAAGGAAGTTTATTCAAATATTTTTCAACTAAAGAGGACTTCTATTTTTATGTTCTTGATGAAGTTACATCTGAGCTTATTTCCAACATAGAGGAAAAAATAAATACCCTCTCACCTGATTTGTTTCAACGAATAATCGAATATTCCGTTTTGGAATTTTCGTGGTATATTTTGTATCCGGAAAAATCAAAAATAATAGTTAAAGCCTTTACCAAAAGCGACACCGATATTTACAGGAAAACCGTATTAAAATATGGCAATAGGGAGCAAGACATATATTATTATTTTTTACAGGACATTGATACATCTAGATTCCAATGGGACAGACAGAAAATTATTTACATGTTAAAATGGATTCTTAAAGGCTTTAATGAAGACTTTTTAATACAAATACAAAAGAAACAGGAGATTGATTTTAGAGAAACAGAAAAAGAGTATGTAAAGAAATTGTCAGAATATATGGAAATACTAAAGGTAGGAATTATAAAATAGGAGGTACATTATGTTTTATCATGCTCATAACGGAAGTGTTCGTGTAGGAAATTCCGAAATGGATTACATATCTTTTGGAAATGGAAATAAAAATCTTATTATGCTACCCGGATTGGGAGATGGACTGTCTACGGTAAAAGGAATGGCTTTTGTTTTTTCAATAATGTACAAAGTATACGCTAAAGAATTTACAGTATATGTTTTCAGTCGAAAAAATCATATGCAGGAAGGATATTCTACAAGGGAAATGGCAAAGGACAACGCAGAAGCTATGAGTATTCTCGGTATCTCAAAATCAGATATTTTAGGCATATCTCAGGGTGGTATGATAGCTCAATATCTGGCGATTGATTATCCTAATTTAGTCAATAAACTTATATTGTCCGTAACAAGTTCAAAACCAAACGAAATAGTAGAAAAAGTTGTTGGTGATTGGATTGAAATGGCAATGCAAGAGGATTATAAGAACTTAATGATTGACACAGCAGAAAAATCTTATTTAGAAAGATACTTAAAAAAATACCGACTGCTTTATCCTTTACTTGGAAAAGTGGGAAAACCAAAAAGCTTTAAGCGTTTTCTCATACAGGCGACTTCGTGTATAAGTCATAATGCACATGATGAATTAAATAAAATAATATGCCCTACTTTAGTTATAGGAGGGGAATGCGATAAGATTGTAGGAACTACTTCTGCTTCTGCTATAGCTGATAAAATCAATGAAAGCGAATTGTTTATTTATAAAGGTCTTGGTCATGCAGCATATGAAGAAGCAAAAGATTTTAATGAGCGAGTTTTAAGTTTTCTAATGCAATAATGTCATTGGAGGGTAGTTTAAGACTGCTGTAAATTTTTCCCTTGCATCCAGAAATGCTTCAGCGGATTTTTGACCGAGTGAGTAAAGTGACGACGGATTCCCATATTCTTCATAAATATACGGAGGCATGGCATCAACAGCCGCTTTGCTCATTTTTGTTGCAGTCGCATTATCCGCATAGACTTTCATAATTATCTCCTGTTCTTATTTTATATTATTTTACCTATAAAATCAGTAGCTCTTATCCGTGTATTTATAAGGATACTCTGTTAAAAAGTATCTGCCTAATATGTTTTATTAAATTACATTATTTCTTTTCTAAACGATGGGTAAAATCTTAAATAAAACACTATAAAAACAGCGATGCCTATTAAAGCATCGCTGTTTTTACTGCCGATTTATCAAAAATTTATTCTGTACCCTTTTTATCATAATAGTCATTTATAGCCGCTCTGATAGCTTCCTCTGCAAGCACTGAGCAATGCAACTTATGCTGAGGAAGTCCGTCAAGTGCTTCGGCAACTGCCTTGTTTGTCAGTTTCAATGCCTCTTTCAGAGGCTTTCCCTTTACCAGCTCTGTTGCCATTGATGAAGATGCTATCGCAGAACCACAACCGAATGTTTCAAACTTTACGTCATCTATTATTTCATCTTTAACCTTGATATAGATACGCATTATGTCACCGCACTTTGCGTTGCCTACTTCACCTATTCCGTCTGCATCTTCAATCGTGCCTACATTTCTTGGGTTTGTAAAGTGATCCATTACCTTTTCACTGTATAACATAGCTTTTCTTTCCCTCCTGCAAATCACTCCATATTGGCGACATACTCCTTAGATATTCTACTACCTTGGGCACTTCTTTTATTATATAATCTACTTCTTCATCTGTATTATATTCCGACAAGGTAAGTCTAAGCGAGCCATGTGCTATTTCGTGCGGTCTGCCGATAGCCAACAGAACATGACTTGGGTCAAGTGAACCTGACGTACACGCAGAACCTGATGAACCGCTTATCCCCTTTGCGTCAAGCAAAAGCAGAAGCGATTCTCCTTCTATTCCTTCAAAGCAAATATTAACGTTTCCGGGCAATCGGCTTGTTCTGTCACCGTTAAGAATCGAATGAGAAACAGAAAGCAATCCGTCGATGAGCCTTTCACGCATTTTCAAAATCCTTGCTGTATTTTGTTCAATATTTTTGCATGACTCATCAAAAGCCACAGATGCCGCAACAATTCCTGCAACGTTTTCTGTACCGCCACGCTTTCCTCTTTCCTGTGCCCCTCCCTCAATAAGATTGGAGAGTGCAACACCTTTACGGACATACAGAACACCAACACCCTTAGGTCCATGAAATTTATGTGCAGACATCGACAGCATATCAACATTATCACGCTTCACATCCACACCTATATGACCTGCTGCCTGCACAGCATCAGTGTGAAATGTTACCTTCTGTTCCCTGCATACCTCGCCAATCTCGGCAATGGGCTGTATAGTTCCTATTTCGTTGTTTGCATACATAACAGTAACAAGACAGGTTTCGGGACGTATTGCACTTTTCACCTGCTCGGATGTAATAATTCCGTTTTCATGCACATCAAGCAATGTAATTTCAAAACCCTCTTCTTCAAGCTTTTTCAGGGTATGCAGTACCGCATGATGCTCAAAAGCCGTTGAAATAATATGATTTTTTCCTTTCTTTTCTCCTGCCAAAGCTGCCGAACGTACTGCCTGATTGTCAGCCTCGCTGCCGCCTGATGTGAAATAAATCTCGCTCGGCAGACAATTTAAATTTACTGCAATCCTCTCTCTTGCACCTTGAAGTGCTTCGGCTGATTTCTGCCCAAGTGAATAAAGCGATGACGGATTTCCGTATAATTCATAAAGATACGGAAGCATAGCATCAACAGCAGCCTTGCTCATTTTTGTTGTAGCCGCATTATCCGCATAGACTTTCATAATTTTCACCTATCCTTTTCCTACAAAATTAGTAGGTTTTGTATTCATATGTATGCGGACACTTGAATTACAAGTATCCGCATAGTGTTTCTAATAGCAACACAGATCATCAACAAGTTGAAGTGCTGCCCAGAAAAAATTTTAAGTAATCACTTATTTGCAACAGCGTCAAAAGCTTGGCTTAAATCCTCTAAAATATCATCAATATGTTCTGTGCCGATTGACAAACGAATTGTATTAGGCTTTATTCCCTGCTCAAGCAATTCCTCCTCGGTAAGCTGTGCGTGTGTAGTTGATGCCGGGTGAATTACAAGCGACTTAACATCTGCAACATTCGCAAGCAAAGAGAAAATCTGCAGATTGTCGATAAACTCCTGAGCATCTTTTGCATCACCCTTAATATTGAAGGTGAAAATAGATGCACCGCCATTCGGGAAATACTGTTTGTACAACTTGTTGTGGGGGTGATTTGGCAATGATGGGTGGTTTACCGACTCAACCTGTGGGTGATTTGACAGGAATTCAACTACCTTGAGTGCGTTCTCAACATGACGCTCTACCCGAAGTGAAAGCGTTTCCAAACCTTGCAAAAACAGAAAAGCATGAAGCGGAGCAAGAGTTGCACCTGTATCACGGAGCAGAATGGCTCTAATCTTAGTGACAAAAGCCGCCGAACCTGCCGCCTTTGTGAAGCTTACACCGTGGTAGCTTGGATTTGGCTCAACTATTGACGGGAACTTTCCGCTTGCCTCCCAATCAAACTTACCGCTTTCAATAATAACACCGCCGATTGCAGTACCGTGACCACCGATAAATTTTGTTGCTGAATGAACCACAATATCAGCACCGTACTCAAACGGACGTACAAGATAAGGTGTTGCAAAAGTTGAATCCACCACAAGCGGAATCTTATTTTTATGTGCAATATCCGCAACACTTTGAATATCTATAAGGGTTGCATTTGGGTTGCCTATTGTTTCAATAAAAACAGCCTTTGTGTTTTCATCTATCGCATTTTCAAAAGCACCCTCATCGTCAGCATCTACAAAGGTGGTTTTAATGCCGTACTCAGGCAATGTATGTGCAAGAAGATTGTATGTACCTCCGTAAATAGTTTTTGCGGCAACAATGTTATCGCCGGCCTTTGCCAAGTTAATAATTGTATAGAAGATTGCAGCCGCACCCGATGCTACTGCAAGTGCAGCCGAGCCGCCCTCAAGTGCTGCGATTCTCTGCTCAAAGGCGTCGTTTGTCGAGTTTGTAAGTCTGCCGTATATATTGCCTGCATCTGTGAGTGCAAAACGTGCGGCAGCATGGGCAGAATTCTTAAATACATATGATGTTGTCTGATAAATCGGGACTGCTCTTGCATCTGTAGCCGGGTCGGGGTTTTCCTGACCTGCGTGAAGCTGAATTGTTTCAAATCTATATTTTTTATTGCTCATTGTAAGTTACCTCATTTCATAATTTTAAGTATTTTTATATTCCGGTTCGGGTTACTTACAATGACACATTCGCCCGTTTCTAAAATTCATTCTAAGGATTTTTAATGTATGATAAAACACAATATATCACCGCTTTCAACTTAGGAAATTGAAGTGCTGATTTTGTCAATACGCAAAGCACATATTTCCTATCTGTTTAGTATGTTTTATATTTTATAACAAATTCTTAAATATGTCAACCCTTTTTGAAAAAAATCCCAAAGATAATTTAAATAATTTTGCCGTTTATATTTAAGTAAGAACAGTAGACAGGAGCTAAATCTGTCTA
>CAMWIZ010000084.1 GCA_947174455.1 uncultured Clostridia bacterium
GTATAAGGCAGGTGTAGACTCCGGTGTTTGCCTGCTTGCAGAAGGTGACGGTGTAGTTACAAGCGTCAGTGCCGATATAATTCAGGTTAAGTATGACAACGGCAGAATTGTTGACCATAAGGTTACAAAGTTCATTCGCTCTAACCAAGGTACTTGTATAAACCAGATTCCTATTGTTTCTCTCGGTCAAAGAGTTACAAAGAATGAGGTTCTTGCAGATGGTCCTGCAACAAAGAACGGTGAGATAAGTCTTGGTAAGAATGCCCTTATCGGCTTTATGACGTGGGAGGGTTACAATTACGAGGACGCCGTACTTCTTAATGAAAAAATTGTTCGTGATGATGTCTACACATCAATTCACATTGAAGAATATGAAACAGAGGCAAGAGATACGAAGCTTGGTCCTGAGGAAATAACGAGAGAAATTCCGAACGTTGGTGAGGATATGCTCAAAAACCTCGATGAGGACGGTATTATACGTGTTGGTGCAGAGGTTAACACGGGTGACATTCTTGTCGGTAAGGTTACACCTAAGGGTGAAACAGAGCTTACGGCCGAGGAACGCTTGCTTAGAGCAATCTTCGGTGAAAAGGCGAGGGAGGTAAGAGATACCTCCCTGAGAGTTCCCCACGGTGAATGCGGAACAGTTGTTGACGTTAAGGTATTTACAAGGGAGAACTGCGATGAGCTTCAGCCGGGTGTAAACAAAGTTGTACGCTGCTACTTGGCTCAGAAACGTAAGATTAGCGTCGGCGATAAGATGGCTGGCCGTCATGGTAACAAGGGTGTCGTTTCCCGTATTTTGCCTGTTGAGGATATGCCGTTCCTGCCGGATGGTACTCCGCTTGACATCGTGCTTAACCCTCTCGGCGTACCTTCCCGTATGAACATCGGTCAGGTGTTGGAGGTTCACCTCGGTTATGCTGCCAAGGCACTGGGCTGGAAGATTATGACGCCTGTATTTGACGGTGCACACGAGGACGACATCTTCGAGGCATTCAGACAAGCAGGCTACAGTGAGGACGGTAAGACATGGCTGAAGGACGGCAGAACAGGTGAGTATTTTGACAATCCTGTAACTGTGGGTTATATGTACTACCTAAAGCTTCACCACCTTGTTGATGATAAAATTCACGCACGTTCAACAGGTCCGTACTCTCTCGTTACACAGCAGCCTTTGGGAGGTAAAGCTCAGTTTGGCGGACAGCGTTTCGGTGAGATGGAAGTTTGGGCACTTGAGGCTTACGGTGCGGCTTACACCTTGCAGGAGATTCTGACGGTTAAGTCTGATGACGTTGTAGGACGTGTAAAGACATATGAGTCGATAGTTAAGGGTCAGAATATCCCAACACCGGGTATTCCTGAGTCGTTTAAGGTTCTTATCAAGGAACTTCAGTCACTTGCTCTTGATATCAGAGTTCTTGACTCCGACGGTGCGGAAATTGACCTTAAGCAGACTTATGAAGAGGACGACGATGTGGGTCTTGTAACAGACGATGACACAAGCTTCAGTGAGGACGCTGTTCTTACTGATAAAGATATGGACGGACTTGTTCTTGAAGATGATCCGAGCGACAACAATATGTTTGACGACTCAGGTTTCTTTGACGGCGATCCTGACGATGATTTCAGCCTTGATGATCTCGGCTTGGATGAACTTTAATATAGAGGGAGGAAAAGAGCTATGGCATTTAATGTTTTTGATTCAATTAAGATAGGTCTTGCATCCCCTGAGCAGATCAGAAATTGGTCATACGGTGAGGTTAAAAAACCTGAAACTATAAACTACAGAACACTGAAACCCGAAAGGGACGGTCTTTTCTGCGAGCGTATCTTCGGACCGCAGAGAGATTGGGAGTGTCACTGCGGTAAGTATAAAAGAATACGCTATAAGGGCAAGGTTTGTGACGTCTGCGGTGTAGAGGTTACAAGGTCAAGAGTTCGCCGTGAGCGTATAGGACATATTGAGCTCGCTGCTCCTGTTTCTCATATTTGGTACTTTAAGGGCATTCCGTCAAGAATCGGTCTTATTCTCGACATTTCTCCGAGAATGCTTGAAAAGGTTCTTTACTTTGCTTCATATATAGTAACCGATCCCGGCGATGCAAGAGAGCTTGTTGAAAAGCAGTTCCTTACAGAACGTGAGTACAGGGATATGAGGGAAAAGTATGAGGATGACTTCAAGGCTGCCATGGGTGCTGAAGCAATCAAGGAGCTTTTGGAGAAAATAGATCTTGAACAGCTTTCCAAGGAATTAAAGGACGAACTTGTAAATGCAACAGGTCAAAAGAGAGTTCGTATAGTTAAGCGACTGGAAGTTGTTGAAGCATTCAGACTTTCGGGCAATCGCCCTGAATGGATGATTCTTGACGCTATTCCGATAATTCCGCCGGATATTCGTCCTATGGTACAGCTTGACGGCGGTCGTTTTGCGACAAGTGACCTCAATGACCTTTACAGACGTGTTATAAACAGAAATAACAGACTTAGAAAACTGCTTGAGTTGGAAGCACCGGATATTATTATCAGAAATGAAAAGAGAATGCTTCAAGAGGCAGTTGATGCTTTGATAGACAACGGCAGACGCGGCAGACCTGTTACGGGTCCTAACAACAGAGCCTTGAAGTCACTTTCCGATATGCTAAAGGGTAAGCAGGGACGTTTCCGTCAGAACTTGCTCGGTAAGCGTGTTGACTATTCCGGACGTTCGGTTATAGTTGTAGGTCCTGAGCTGAAAATGTATCAGTGCGGTTTGCCTAAGGAAATGGCTTTGGAGCTGTTTAAGCCGTTTGTTATGAAGCGTTTGGTTGAAACCAAAAAGGTACAGAACATTAAGGCTGCAAGAAAGGCTGTTGAACGTTCTCGCCCTGAGGTTTGGGACGCACTTGAGGTTGTAATTAAGGGTCACCCGGTAATGCTCAACCGTGCACCTACACTTCACAGACTTGGTATTCAGGCATTTGAGCCTGTACTGGTAGAGGGCAGAGCGTTGAAGCTTCATCCGCTGGTTTGTACTGCCTTCAACGCTGACTTTGACGGCGACCAGATGGCTGTACACGTTCCGCTTTCCGCTGAAGCACAGGCAGAGGCTCGTTTCCTTATGCTTGCTTCCAATAACCTGTTGAAGCCGTCCGACGGACGTCCTGTAACCGTTCCTACACAGGATATGGTACTCGGTTCGTATTATCTTACTCTTGATAAGGACGGAGAGCCGGGCGAGGGCAAGGTATTCAGAAACTTTGACGAGGCTTTGATGGCATATGACACAGGTGTTGTAAGCCTCCATGCAAAAATCAAGGTTCGCCGTGAGATGGAGATTGACGGAAAGATGAAGTCCGCCATTATAGAAACAACGGTAGGTAAGATTATTTTTAACAGACCTATTCCGCAGGATCTCGGATTCATCGACAGAACTAAGGAAGAAAATAAACTTGAGCTTGAAATTGGTTTTCTGGTAGGCAAAAAGCAGCTTGGTAAGATTATAGGAAAGTGCCTTGAGGTGCACGGTACACAAACAACCTCAAGGGTGCTTGATGATATAAAGTCTCAGGGTTATAAGTACTCAACAAAGGGTGCTATAACAGTTGCCGTTTGCGATGCTGTAATTCCTCCTGCTAAGAAGGAAATCATTGCTAAGGCAGAAAAAGATGTCGATAAGGTTTACAAGATGTACAACCGTGGTTTGCTTTCCAATAATGAGAGATATTCGAGAGTTCTTAAAATTTGGGAAAAGGCTACTGATGATGTAACAAGTGCACTTCAGTCAAACCTTGACAGATACAACCCGATTTACATGATGGCTGATTCAGGTGCCCGTGGTAGTATGAGCCAGATTCGTCAGCTTGCGGGTATGCGTGGACTTATCGCAAATACATCAGGTAAAACAATCGAAATTCCTATCAGAGCTAACTACCGTGAGGGTCTTAACATTTTGGAATACTTTATTTCCTCTCGTGGTGCTCGTAAGGGTCTTGCAGATACGGCGTTGCGTACAGCTGACTCAGGTTACTTGACAAGACGTCTGGTTGACGTATCTCAGGAGGTTATCATAAGAGAGGACGACTGCGGTACTAAAGCAGGACTGGAAGTTTTTGATATTAAAGAGGGCAAGCAGCTTATTGAGGACTTGCATGAGCGTTTGATAGGCAGATACCTTGTAGACGACTTTAAAGACTCAAAAACAGGCGAGGTTATCGTATCTAAGGACGTGATGATGGGTGACGCTGAGGCAAGCAAAATTGTCGAAGCAGGTACTGAAAAAATCCTTATCCGCTCAATTCTCGGCTGCCGTGCTAAACACGGTGTCTGCAAAAAGTGCTATGGTTCCAACCTTGCAAACGGTCAGCCTGTTACTATCGGCGAGGCTGTTGGTATTATTGCAGCCCAGTCAATCGGTGAGCCGGGTACACAGCTTACAATGAGAACGTTCCACACCGGCGGTGTTGCGTCGGCTGAGGATATTACACAGGGTTTGCCCCGTGTTGAAGAACTGTTTGAGGGACGTAAACCAAAGCACCTTGCGATTATCAGTGAAATTGACGGTGAGGTTCGCTTTGAAGATATTAAGAATAATAACCATGCTGTTATATTCAATAAGGAAACAGGTGAGGAGAAGTCCTACTTGATTCCGTTCGGCTCAAGAGCTGTTGTTGAGGAAGGTCAGATTATAGCAAAGGGCAGCAAAATAACAGAGGGTGCTGTTAATCCGCATGACGTTCTTGCTATTCTTGGCCCTGACGATGTACAGAACTACCTCATCCAGGAAGTTCAGCGTACCTATCGTATGCAGGGTGTTGATATCAACGATAAGCACATTGAGGTTATTGTTCGTCAGATGATGAAGAAGGTTAGAATTGAGGATGGCGGAGATACTCCGTTCTTCCCGGGAAGCCTTGTTGATAAAAACGACCTTTTAACTGCCAACGAGGAAATTCGTGAGCGTATTGAAAAAGGTGAAACGGAACTTAGAGAGGCCACCTATGTACAGCTTCTGCTTGGTATTACAAAAGCGTCGTTGGCAACGGATTCGTTCCTGTCAGCAGCTTCATTCCAAGAAACAACAAGAGTTCTAACAGACGCTGCAATCAAGGGCAAGGTTGACCCGCTGATTGGTCTTAAAGAGAATGTAATTATAGGTAAGCTTGTTCCTGCAGGTACGGGAATGAACCGCTATAACTCTATTGAATTGGTTGAAACTCAGTCTGACGAGGATTTTGAAATCGAAGAAGAATAAGAAAAATAATATTAAGAGGCTGTATATTATACACATCTCCGAGACCACGAGACGATCATGAATCTCGTATGAAGTGATAAGGATGAA
>CAMWIZ010000085.1 GCA_947174455.1 uncultured Clostridia bacterium
AAGGTATGAATACACAAAAAGATCATCACGTTTTTCCCAGCCAAGTGCTGTCCAGAAATTCTGACCGAGATTATTGTTTGTGTAGCAAAAGATATGCGTTTTTTCAATACCACTTTCAGCCAATGCGGAAAGTGCCTTTTTCGCCATTAGGCTTGCAATATTATGTCTGCGATACTCCTCTCTGACCGCCATATGATGAATAAAACCACGCCTGCCGTCATGTCCGCACAAAACTGTGCCGACTATCCTTCCGTCAGCAAGGGCAACCTGCGACATTCCCTCATTTCTTTTCAAATAAAAATCAATATTCTCCCTGCTGTCTGCTTCCGACAACGCCCTTTTGGTGGTAATCTGCCACATTGCAAACACTTCATCATAATCCGCAATAGTCATTGGACGTATCTCTATATTCTTAATCTCAGACATAACACTTATCCTTTCTTTGTGTTAAGTAACTTTCCCCAACATCAACCAAAAGCTCCGCTTTTTAAATCCGCATCCGTTAGTTTCGGCATTACTTGCCCTGTGGTATTTCTTTATATACCTGCAATTTAAATACCTCTGATTAAATAATCCTCATTATCTGTTAATAGAACATTGTGCCTATGCCCTCTGCCGTCAGCATCTCAATAAGTATTGAATGAGGTATTCTGCCGTCAATGATGTAGGCTCTTGAAACACCACGTCTTACAGCCTCGACGCAGCAGTCAATTTTTGGAATCATTCCTCCGCTTATTATGCCCTCTCTTTTAAGCATAGGGACTTCCGAAACATTTACAGATGAAATGAGTGTGCTTTCATCATCCTTGTCACGGAGCAGTCCACGGATATCCGTCATGAGTATCAGGTTGCAGGCATCAAGTTTTGCAGCTATCTGTGCCGCTGCTATGTCAGCATTTATGTTGTAAACATCACCGTTATATCCACACGCTACTGTGGAAATTATAGGTACATAGCCGCTGTTAATAACATCCTGAATAACTTTGGCATTTACTTCCTTTATCTCGCCGACATATCCTATATCCTCGCCTGCAATAAGCTTTTCTGCCATGAGCATATTTCCGTCAAGTCCGCACAGACCCACCGCAGGGGCACCGCATTTCTGCAAATGCTGTACCAAGCTTTTATTAACCTTACCTGCAAGCACCATTTGAACTATGTCAATAGTTTCCTTGTCGGTCACTCTCAAACCGTTAATAAACTTGCTTTCTTTATTCACTCTTTTCAGCATATCTGTAATTTCCGGGCCGCCGCCGTGAACCAAAACTACATTGATACCCACTAAATTAAGCAGTGCTATGTCACTCATTACGGCACTTTTTAATTCCTCATTTATCATGGCATTGCCACCGTACTTGATGACAACTGTGCGACCCGAATATTTTTGAATATAAGGCAAAGCCTGTATAAGTACATGAGCCTTGTCCGCATTGGAAATGTTCATACTTTCTCTCCTGTTCCGAATAGGTGGTGTACACGGTTACGTTCTGTAATCGCCGTTAATCTTTACATAGTCATATGTGAGGTCACAGCCGTATGCCTCTGCACCGCATTCACCGTCATTCAGATTAACTGTAATTTCTATCTCATTTTCAGAAAGCACCTTTTTGGCGATCTCTTCGCTGAAATCAATTCCTGCACCGTTTTTGCAAACCTCAACAACGCCTGCCTTTGACTTAAATGCAACATCTATCAGCTTTACATCAACGTCACAGCCTGAGTAACCCACAGCACACAGCACACGCCCCCAGTTGGCGTCTGAACCAAACATGGCAGATTTAACCAAGCTGCTGCATATAACTGCCTTAGCAACACCCTTAGCATCAAGAACGGTTTTAGCACCCAACACCCTGCATACAAGCAGCTTTGTCGCACCCTCGCCGTCTGCGGCAAGCTTTTTAGCCATTGACTTGCACAGCTCTGTCATAGCGTCTGCAAAAATACGGAATTCCTCATTCTGCTCCGTTATCTCCTCATTGCCTGCCAATCCGTTTGCCATTACCGTTAAGGTGTCATTGGTAGATGTGTCACCATCAACGCTTACCATATTGTAGCTTTGCTCTACCGCTTCATTAAGTGCAAGCTTAAGCATTGGTGCGGAAACTGCAGCGTCGGTGGTTATGAAGCTTAGCATAGTACCCATGTTTATATGAATCATACCGCTGCCCTTTGCAACAGCTCCCATGGTTACTTCTTTGCCGCCGAGAGTGAATCTTACGGCAGCCTCCTTTTTTACTGTGTCTGTAGTCATAATGGCTTCCGCAGCGTCTGTACCGCCGTTTTCACTCAGCAGTTTCCCTAATGCAGCAGCACCTTTTTCAAAAGGCTCAATCGGGAGCGGCTGACCTATAACACCTGTAGATGCAACTATTACATCTTTCTTGTCTATCCCAAGCACCTCAGCGGCAAGCTCACACATTCTTTCCGCTTTTTGCTCGCCGTCGGCATTACAGGTATTTGCATTGCCTGAGTTGACAATAACTGCCTGTGCCGTACCGTCGGCAATATTTCTTTGAGTAACGGTGATTGCTGAGCTTTTTACAAGATTCCTTGTAAAAACAGCCGCACAGCTGCACGGTTTTTCGCTTACTATTAGTGCAATATCCTTTTTGGTTGTATTGCTCGGCTTAACACCTGCACATATACCCGCCGCCTTAAAGCCAAGCGGAGAGGTAACTGTACCGTTTTCCAAAAATACCATTTATATCATTCCTTTAGTTTCAAGTAGGAGTATAAAAACAAATCAGAATGCCGGAGGAGTCATCATCAGACCTGTTGTTTCCTCCAAGCCGAAAATGATATTCATATTCTGTATAGCCTGCCCCGCAGCACCCTTTACCATGTTATCTATAGCGGAAGCCGCTATAAAAGTACCCGTTCTTGCATCAACAAACACAGAAACATCGCAGTAGTTTGAGTATTTAATATTATGGATGTCCGCAGCCTGTCCGTCTGCAAGGAAGCGAACAAACGGTTCATCCTTGTAGTATTCCTCATACGCTGTGCGAATTTGCTCCTTAGTTACTCCATCCTTAAGTCTTGCATAACAGGTTGCGAGAATACCTCTGTTTACAGGCAGCAAATGCGGAACAAAGGTAATCTTTACATTATCCTTGCCGCTAAGCCTGCAAAGGGTTTGCTCTATTTCGGGAGTATGCCTGTGGCTTGCAACCTTGTACGGGTGCATACCCTCGTTTAAATCGGGGTAATGCGTTCCCTGAGAAAGACCTCGTCCCGCACCTGTTACACCGGACTTACAGTCCGCAATAATTCCCGTCATCTCAATAAATCCGTTAGCAACGGCAGGTGCGAGTGCCAGCGGAACACAGGTTGTATAACAGCCGGGGTTTGCAATTATCTTTGTGGTTTTAATCTTATCACGAAAGAACTCAGGTAAACCGTAAACAGCTTTCTTGTGCAGCTCCTTGTCAAGAAATTCTCCGCCGTACCACTCGTGGTACTCCTCCTCGTTTTCCAGACGGAAATCAGCACCCAAATCAATGAATGCCTTTCCGCATTCAAAGCATTTAGCACCAAGCTCCTGTGAAAGTCCATGTGGAAGTGCGGCGAAAATAACGTCGCTTTTTGCCACAACTGTATCGGCATTTTCACACACCATATCATTTATACCCAAATAGGCGGGATAAACCTCGCTAAGCTTTTTGCCCTCAAAGGATACTGAGCTTACCGCTGCAACCTCTGCCTGTGGGTGAGCGTTCAGCAGTCTTACAAGCTCAGCACCGGCATAACCTGTTGCACCTACTATTCCGCATTTTATCATAATTATCAACTTCCTCTGAAAATAAACGGCAAATCATTACCGAATAATTTATAAATTTATATCAAACCTCTTACCCGCATAACCTGTGCTTTTACGTTGTCGGGACTCGGACCACCGAGAGGTGAACGTTCATATGCACATTTTTCAAGTCCAATAGCCTCGTACACACCGTCGTCGAATATATCGCAAATCTTTTTATACTCGTCAAGCGGAAGTGTTTCCAATGTCAGCCCCATTTCAATACACTTTGCAACAAGCTCGCCTGTCGCCTTGTAGGCATCTCTGAACGGCAGACCCTTTTTTACAAGATAGTCGGCACAGTCAGTAGCGTTAATAAATCCGCCCGCAGCCGCTTTTCTCATATTCTGCGGCAAAACTTTCATTGTATCAAGCATAGGTGTAAATGCTGTAAGGCACATTTTGACAGTGTCAACCGCATCAAAAATTGCTTCCTTGTCCTCCTGCATATCCTTGTTGTAAGCAAGTGCAATACCCTTCATAACAGTTAAAAGTGTGGTCAGGTCGCCGAAAACTCTGCCTGACTTGCCACGAACAAGCTCTGCAATATCGGGATTTTTCTTTTGCGGCATAATGCTTGAGCCTGTTGAGAAAGCATCGTCAAGCTCCACAAATTTAAATTCCCAACTGCACCACATGATTATTTCCTCAGAAAAGCGTGACAAATGAACCATGATAATAGAGAGAACCGACGCAAGCTCAATGCAGTAATCCCTGTCGGAAACACCGTCAAGGCTGTTGTTCGTAATTCTTTCAAATCCTAAAAGCTCAGCCGTTATTGTTCTGTCAATGGGATAAGTCGTGCAGGCAAGAGCTCCGCTTCCAAGTGGCATTTCGTCCATTCTCGCTTTGCAGTCTTTAAGTCTTGACAAATCACGCAGGAGCATTTCCGCATAAGCCATCAGATGATGACCGAACGTAATCGGCTGTGCCCTTTGCAAGTGAGTGTAGCCGGGCATAACCGTTTCTGCATTTTCGTATGCCTTGCTGCAAATGACACTAAGCAGACCTCTTACAAGAGCATCTATCTCATCAACCTGTTTCTTCAGGTAAAGCTTAATGTCAACGGCAACCTGGTCATTTCTGCTTCTTGCCGTGTGCAGACGCTTGCCCGTATCACCGAGCCTTGCTGTAAGCTCGCCCTCAATAAAGGTGTGAATATCCTCTGCTTCGGGGTCAACTGTAAGCTTGCCGCTTTCTATATCACTTAAAATTCCCCTTAATCCCTCGCCGATAGTCTGTGCGTCCTCCTCAGAGATTATTCCGCACTTGCCGAGCATAGCAGAATGAGCAATACTGCCCTCTATGTCCTCACGGTACATTCTGCTGTCAAAGGATATTGAGGAGTTAAAATCATTGGTTGTTTTACTGAGAGCCTTTTGAAATCTGCCCTTCCATAGCTGCATATTTTTGTCCTCCTAAAAACACCATACGGGAGGGCGAAAAGTCACCCTCCCACGGAGTTCTTGAT
>CAMWIZ010000086.1 GCA_947174455.1 uncultured Clostridia bacterium
CCCTTAACTATGCAGTTTGGAAAAGTGATTTTGGGTTTCCTTCATATATTTATTGACAAATATCAGGAAAAGTATGCTTGCACAGAACAATGCCAGACTTCCGTAAAAATTACCATAGGAAAGACAAGGTGAGGTGTCTTCTATATTTGAAAAAACTGCATTTTCGTCTGATGCAAGGTGCATGAGCAGAAAAGCAATTCCCGATGAGAGCAGACCGTTTATAAGCCGTGCGACAGTAAAAGAAAGCTTGTTGACCTTAACAAGTTCTGCCGAAGAAAATGCTTGAAAATGTACGCATAAACCGCCCCAGCCTATTGCCATGGCAACAGTATATAATGGCAGACGATCTTCCGCAAGGGAACTGCACCCCGAGGTAACTTCAAACAATGAGTTGAGTAAGCTGTCGATGTAGCCTGACGGTTCAAGTTTGAGAAGCTGCGAAAGAATTGCACTGAATGTTGAGAAGAGAACAACTAATGCACACAAGGTAACAGTGGATGTGCAGGCATTTTTACACGCAGTTATAAAGGCAGGAGAAAACTCTTTTTTTTCACTCTTGATATTATATGCACTTCTTTGAATAGGTTCCTTTTTTCGTGCAAAAATTCCTGTGACTATTCCCACAGTCAGGCTTGATACCGTCTGTGCAATAAGTAAAACAACTCCTAACTTCACGCTGTTGTAAAGTGTTGCTCCCACAACGCTTATCACAAAGGCGGGTCCGGAGTTAACACAAAAAAACATCATTCTGCGGGCTTGTGACTGCGTTAGCTTGTTCTGTTTTACAAGTGCGTTTATTCCGCTTGCACCTACCGGAAAACCTCCTATAAGGCTTAGTAGTATCGTAACCCCCGCTTCCCCTGGAAGATAAAACAGTTTTTCCGTTATCCTTCCCAAGGGACGTGCAAGCTTGCTTGATATTCCGTACTCAACTGCAAAGTTTGATAAAAACATAAAAGGAAACAACGACGGTATCAATATGCCAAATGAGTACTCCAATCCGCTTTTCGCCCCGTCTATAGATGTCTTTGGCATAGTCAGCACACATACACACACCACGGCAAAGCACACAGTAACAAACAGCGTAACAAGCCAGTCGGTACGTTTGCACAGATAAATTTTCTTTTTAACCCTCATAACAAAATTCCTTTCTTTTTTCCTTTTGAGGCAAAAAAATCACCTCACTACCTGCTTCACTAAAAATCATATGCGAAAAATAAATGTAATATGATTGCTCATTATTTCATAGGATTGAATGAGAAATGTAAGGGAGGGCAGTTATGGGCAGATCAAACAGAAACGGCGAAAATATTACTCATTCAATACGAGATCTGAGAAAATGTATTCCCCCCGAATTAAACAATGGCCCGATGATAGAGCTTTGTTCCAATCGGGAAATTACCGTTGACGGCTGTAAGGGTATTGTCGAATATTCCGAGTTTGCTATTAAGATAAAAACCGGTGACGGAATGATTGCCATAAACGGCAGAGGTCTTAATATTAAATATTTAAGCGTTTCATCAATAGTTGTGGACGGATATATTACAGGTTTGGAATTTATAAAGTAAGGGGGGAAAAGAGTGGTCAGATTGCTCAGACTTCTCAGGGGTTATGTTGTGTTTGCGGTAACGGGCAGCTGTCCCGAACGCTTTATAAATATTTGTACTTACAACGGTGTAAATGTTTGGGGTGTGAAAAGTAAGGAGGGTGTGGTAACCTGCTGTACTCTTGCTGCAAATTACCGCATAATACGTTTGTTATCACGGAGGTGCAGCTGTAAAATCAGAGTAAAAAGAAAGCGCGGGTTAACCTTTGTGGTTCACAGAAATAAAAAGCGTGTAGGACTGGTTATAGGTCTTGTTTGCTTTTTTGCAATAATGAAATTGCTGTCATCATTTCTTTGGTACATTGACTACCAGGGACTTCAAACTGTCAGCGAGTTTCATGCCGCTGAAATTATGCGTTCAACAGGATTTTATGAGGGTGCATTTGCAAACTTTGAAAGTCTGAAAAATATTCAGACCAAAGCAATGATAGAGTTTGGCAACACGTCATGGATGACTGTAAACGTGGACGGCAGTGTCGGTGAAGTTAAGATTACCGAGGCAGTTGAAAAGGGTAAGATTTTCGACAACTCATCGCCCTGTAACATTAAAGCGGACTGTGAGGCTCAGATTATCAGGGTGGACGTTTTCAGCGGTATGGCGAACGTGCAGAGCGGAGATGCCGTTGTAGGGGGCAATCTTCTGATAAGCGGAGTAGTTGAAAACGAGCAGGGCGGACTCTCGCTTGTTCATGCAGACGGTGTGGTTTGGGCAAAAACAACTCGTAACGAAAGCTTCAGCTATCCCAAAAACTACCGCTATGCCGCTGTCAGCGATGAACCTGTTGTAAGACGCTCATGCAGGATATTTAACATGGTGCTTCCGCTCACGTTTAAATCACAGAATAACGGACAGGGTAATGTTTACTGCCTTGATGAAACGAGGGTAATGTTCAGGGACGGTGTGGCTTCCTTATCTCTTATTACTGAGTCTTCGTATGCCTACGAAATGTCAGAGGTTGTTATGGATAAAAACCTTGCACAAAAACAGTTTGAAGCCGACAGAATCCTCTACGAGCTTTTTAATTACAGTAACCGTTCCATTAAAAATCACACAGTAAAAGAGAGCGAGGACGGTGACAGCTTTTTCTTTGATGTGGTTTATGACTGTGAGGAGGATATAGGTCTGAAAAGTGATATACTTATAGATGACAGGGGGTTTGATATAGATAATGCAAGTCTGCAATCGGACACTGACAGCGAGGGCGAATAATATTACTATTTATAATGAATACAGCACCGCATACAGCGGTGCTGTATTGTTGCATTTGGGTGGTTGCAGTGATATAATAGATTTGCCTGATAAGAATTTGTGAAGTTTCAGGAGAGGTATTTGAAAAGAGGAGAGCTATGTATACTGAAAACGAGTTAGTTGGAATTGCAAAAAGAGAGAATAACAATAAACGTAAATATTTGGTTGTAAACAAACTGCAGGGGAAGCACGTACCTGTAAGCGGCAGGACAGCGTTTAATATGTTTGACAAGCTTGCGGAAAAGGTTAGGGCGGCGTACAATGACGAAAAGCTTTTACTTATAGGCTTTGCTGAAACCGCCACCGCAATCGGTGCAAGGCTTGCGGTTTGTTTGGATTCGTATTATATGCAGACAACAAGAGAGGTCATTGATAATGTAGAGTACCTTTTCTTTACGGAATCACACAGTCACGCAACAGAGCAGAAGCTTGTGAAAAATGATGTGGACAGCGTTATTGACAAGGTTTCGAGAATAGTTTTTGTAGAGGATGAGGTCACAACAGGCAGTACCATTTTGAAGATTATTGACATTATAGAAAGGCTTTATCCCAATAAGGTCAGCTTTTCGGTCGCATCCTTGCTCAATGGCATGGACAAGGACGCTATGAATATTTACAATAACAGAAATATCAGCGTTCATTATTTGGTAAAAACCAATCACTCTGAGTATACCGCCATTGCTGAGGGGGTTGCAGGTGACGGAGAGTATGCAGCGGAAAATACAGATGAAGCATCTGTTGAAGAATATAGGTTAAACGGCTATATAAATGCAAGACGGCTGTGTATCGGTTCGGAATATAATAAAGCCTGCGAAAGTCTTTGGACGCAGATTGAAAAGGTTTGTAACTTTAACAGGACGGAAAAGGTTCTTGTAATCGGTACGGAGGAATTTATGTATCCGTCACTTTATACGGCAAGCAGAATAGAGGACAAGGCTGGCTGTGTTTTCTGTCACTCCACAACAAGAAGTCCCATAGAGGTAAGCCGTGAGGATAATTATCCGCTTCACAGACGATTTGAACTCTCAAGCCTTTATGACGATAACAGACAGACTTATATTTATGACATTGGTGAATATGATACTGTGATTATCATAACAGATTCCCAAAATAATTCTTACAAGGGTCTTAACACGCTTGTAAATGCTGTGAAAAGTTCGGGCAACGAAAATATAAAATTGTTTAGGTGGTGTTAAAATGAAAAGCTCATACAAAAATGACGATGTAATACTTTTGCTGAAGGATATTACCGGTATGGTTGAACCTCAGCCCACTGAGGAAAGAGAACGTCTTATACAGCAGGGCAGACACTATTGTGAGATGCTGCCGATAGAATATGTACCCACCGAAAAGTATATGCAGGTTTACCGTGAGGCACTCGAAAAATATTCAAGTGTAACTGCGCAGGCAGTCGGCAGGCTTGCGGATAAGATAATAAAAGCAAGAGGAGAAAACGTTGTGCTTGTTTCCCTTGCAAGGGCAGGTATACCTATAGGAATATTGCTAAAGCGATATATCAAAAAGAAATACGGACTTGACGTAATGCACTATTCTATTTCCATTATTCGTGGCATGGGTATTGATGACAATGCCATGAAGTATTTGCTTGCACATCATAAAGCAGAGGATTTGCTCTTTGTTGACGGCTGGATAGGCAAGGGTGCTATTTTAAATGAGCTTAGAAAGGATATATCTGCATATGACGGTGTTTCATCAGAAATAGCTGTTGTTGCCGACCCTGCAAATGTAACAAAGCTTTACGGTACAAGTGAGGATATTTTAATACCCAGTTCCTGCCTTAACTGCACTGTTTCGGGACTTGTCAGCAGAACGTTTTACCGTACTGATATTATTGGCAAAGACGATTTTCACGGTGCGATATATTACGGTGAAATGGAAGAAAATGATTTGTCGTATGAGTTTATAAATGCCATAGAAGAAAAATTTGAAATTCAAGAAGATTTTAAGAATCAAGAAAGTTTTAAAGACGAAAGTACTACAATTAAAAACTCGGCACAGGAATATGTAAAAGCAGAGGGTTTTGGTATAGATGAAGTTCGCAAAATAGGAGAGCATTTTGGCATAGATGATATAAATCTCATCAAGCCGGGTATAGGCGAAACAACAAGAGTTTTGCTAAGACGTGTGCCGTGGAAAGTTTTGATTGATGAAAGGTACAGAAACGACGACTCCCTTGCACATATAGTGCGGCTTGCAGATGAAAAAGGTGTTCCTATAGAATACTATCCCTTAATGCACTATAAGACATGTGGTATAATTAAAAAAATAGCTGATGCATAGCTTGCGGATTTGTAATATGCACCGCACCGATATTCTTTTTTGAAAGAGAGGGTATCGGTGCGGTGATTTTTGTTAATTCAAGCAATAAAAAGGCCTTGTTCAAGCCATGTT
>CAMWIZ010000087.1 GCA_947174455.1 uncultured Clostridia bacterium
GCCTGAAAATCCGACTTCGCAATCTAAGCACCATATTTAATCAGTGCTTCCTTAACTTTTTGTACCGCCTTAATATAAAATTCACAAACGACCTATTGACAAAACAAGGAAATTAGTATATAACTATTTTAGCACTCTAACATAACGAGTGCTAAACCACATCAGAATAATAAAAAAGAGGTAACATAAATGGAAAAAACACAATTTAAATCAGAGTCAAAAAGATTGCTTGACTTGATGATTAACTCAATCTACACACACAAGGAAATTTTTCTGAGAGAGATTATCTCAAACGCCAGTGATGCCATTGATAAGCTTTTCTTTGTATCGCTTACAGATGACAAGGTAGGACTTAACCGTGAGGACTTTAAGATTAAGCTTGCACTTGATAAGGAAAACAGAACCATCACCGTAAGCGACAACGGCATCGGTATGGATAAAAACGACCTTGAAAATAACCTTGGCACTATCGCAAGCAGCGGTTCCTACAAGTTTAAGCAGGAAAACGAAAAAACTGACGATGTAGATATTATCGGTCAGTTCGGCGTCGGTTTCTACTCTGCCTTTATGGTTTCAAGTGAAATTAAGGTTATAACTAAGAAATACGGAAACGACACCGCTTATATTTGGGAAAGTACTGGTGCTGACGGTTACACCATTACAGAAACCGAAAAGGACGAAGTAGGTACAACCATCATTATAAAGGTTAAAGAGGACACAGAAAACGAAAAATACTCAGATTACTTGGAGCAGTACAGAATATCTGCCCTTGTAACAAAGTATTCCGATTACATTCGTTACCCAATTGTAATGAAAAACGAGCATAAAAAGATGATAGAGGGCACAATGGACGACCCGCAGTTTGAGGTTGTAGCTGAGGACGAAATTCTAAACAGCATGGTTCCTATTTGGCAAAGAAGCAAAAAGGACGTAACCGCAGAGGAGTACAATGAGTTCTATAAGCAAAAATTCTTTGATTTTGAAGACCCTATGCACGTTATTTCCACTTCTGTTGAGGGTGTTGTAACTTATAAGTCGCTGCTGTTTATACCTAACAGAGTTCCGTTCAACTACTACACAAAGGAGTACAAGCGTGGCTTACAGCTTTACAGCAGCGGTGTACTTATCATGGAAAGCTGTGAGGACTTACTGCCTGAACATTTCGCATTTGTAAAAGGTGTAGTTGATTCTCAGGATTTGTCGCTTAACATTTCAAGAGAAATGCTTCAGCATGACAGGCAGCTAAAGACTATAGCTTCAAATATTGAAAAGAAAATCAAAAATGAGCTTGCAGCACTTTTGAAGAATGACAGAGATAAGTATGAAAAATTCTTTGCAAACTTTGGCAGACAGCTAAAATTCGGTATTGTAAGCGATTACGGTGCACACAAGGAAGCTGTAAAGGATTTGGTTCTTTTCTATTCCTCAACCGAAAAAAAGCTTGTTACACTCAAAGAGTATGTTGAAAGAATGGGCGAAGAGCAGAAAGAAATCTATTTTGCAACGGGTGACAGCATAGAGAATATTGACAGACTTCCTCAGATAGAGGGTATGCGTGACCAAGGAATAGAGATTTTGTATTGCCCTGAACAGATTGATGAATTTGCTATGCAGGGAATTGGTGAATACGACGGAAAAATGTTCAAGAACATTGTCAACGATGATATAGACACACCTGACGGTGATGATGAAAAAAAGGACGATGTAGAGGTACTGACATTTATTAAGAATTTACTAGGAGACAAGGTAAACGACGTTGTATTCTCCAAAAAGCTAAAAACTCATCCTGTGTGCATGACAGCAAAGGGCGGAGTTTCCTTTGAAATGGAAAAATACATGGCAATCGCTCAGCCGGAAGCAAAGGTAAAGGCTGAAAGAGTTCTTGAGATAAATGCTTCACACCCTGCCGTAAACAGCCTTATAGCAAATATGACAGCAGATAAGGAAAAGGCAGAAAAGTACGCAAAGCTCTTGTACAGTCAAGCACTGTTAATTGCAGGCTTGCAGCTTGAAGATCCGTCGGAATACGCAGAGCTTGTGTGCAGTCTAATGGTTTAATCCCTTTTATAAAAATATGTTTCAAACCAAAATCCCGATACATTACGGTGTATCAGGATTTTGGTTTTTATATTTATGTTGTCAGGTAATTACAGTTGAAGTCTTCGCACTTAAAACGTTTTAATAACCAATGATACTTTCCTTAAACCTGCCAAAGGCTCTGAGTTTGCCAGCCGTCGGCTTAAAAAAAGCGAACAAAAATTTTACAAATTCTCCCATAGTAATCACTTGGACAACTCCAACAATTCCTCTGCTGTGAAGTCGGGGTGAAGTGCTACATTTATTGCCATTCCTATTAAAAAAGAGGCTCTCTCAATAAGAAGATCTATTTCTCTGGGTGTCACAACCATCATTTGACCCTTCGGTTCAACCATTGCCCTCAGCTTTTCGCCGTCCTCCTCGCTGTCGGGTGACAGTAAGTCCGCCGCCAGTGTTGCAGCATCTACCACTGTGGGTACACCTATGCCAATTACAGGTATACCTGTTGTTTTTTTGCTTATAACTCTGCGGTTATTGCCAACACCCGCACCCGGAGAAATTCCCGTATCAGAAATTTGAACAGTACAGCCAAGCCTGTTTAGTCGGCGTGACGCCAATGCATCTACCGCAATAATACAGGAAGCACCTGTCTTTTCAATAATTCCCGATATCAGTTCGGAAACCTCTATTCCCGTTTGACCCAATACACCGGGGGAAACCACACATACACTCCTCAGCTTATCTAAACCCAGTGATTGTGCAAGATCGCCTGATATATGACGTGTGGCAAGAACCTTAGCGGCTGCAAGCGGACCTAATGCATCCGGAGTAATGTTATGGTTGCCTATCCCCACTACAAGAGCCGTACCGCTTTTAGGAACAAGCTCACGTATTTGTCTGCCGATAATGTCAAGACGTTCGTCCGCCGCTGTAAAATCCGCCGTCAATGCCTTAAATTCACAGGTTATATATGTTCCCTTATCTTTTCCCAGCGATTCCGCAGCAGACTGTGACAGCACCTCCATTTTCGTAATTTTCATATTGGCTGTGCTTTCCGTAGTCATTTTCATGCCTTTTATGTCTTCCTTGACAAGCTCCCTTGCCTCCAATGCAAGATCTGTGCGAATTTCCATACTGACACTCCCTTTGTTAAAAGAAAACCTCAACTAAAACTTTTCTTTCGACTGCTTGACCTTTCCGAGAATTAGTTTTCCTCATTGTTTTATAATTATGTGGAAAACACTTAAGCCGATTTTAACCAAACCCTTAATAGTTCTGCGAAGCTTTATAAAGTTTCGGTTAAGCCTTTTTAAAGGCTTGTGGTTTCCAAAGGCAACGCCTTTGGTCGGTGTCCGCAGACACCGAAATACCTTGCCTGAGGGCAGCGGAGAGGGGGACAAACAAACCATCTCACATAATAAAGTAAAAATGGGAAGAACCTGCTGCAAGTGGTTCTCCCCAACAATAACCTGCGGTACTGATAAATAACTTTTCCTGTACAAGTTGGACTGCCATTAAAAAATAACTGTGTCAATCATAGATTATAACCACATAGATACAACAATCCCCCTCGTTTCAAGTTAACAACGAAACAAGGGGGACATTTTATTTTTTATCAGAAAATTGCAAAACCGATAATCAGTTTACAAAAATCGAAAACCTATGTGCATTTATAAATTAAACACAACCCTGAGCCTTCATAGCTTCTGCTACCTTTAGGAAGCCGGCAATGTTAGCACCTGCCATGTAGTTGCCCTCAAGACCATATTCCTTAGCAGCCTCGTCACATGACTTGAAGATTTCCTTCATAATATTATGAAGCTTCTCGTCAACTTCCTCAAATGTCCAGCTGAGTCTTGCGGAGTTCTGGCTCATCTCAAGACCTGATGTTGCAACACCGCCTGCGTTTGCAGCCTTAGCAGGACCGTAGAGAACACCATTGCTGAGGTAAACCTCGATTGCCTCAGGAGTAGAAGGCATGTTAGCACCCTCTGCTACTGCGAAACAGCCGTTCTTTACAAGCATCTCTGCACTTGCCTTGTCAATCTCATTCTGTGTAGCACATGGAAGAGCAATGTCGCAAGGAATGCTCCAAATACCGCTGCAGCCCTCTGTGTAAACTGCATCCGGATGAGTTGTAACATACTCCTTGATTCTCTTTCTCTCAACTTCCTTAAGCTGCTTAACAGCTGCAAGATCAATACCGTTCTTGTCGTAGATATAACCGTTTGAATCGGAAAGTGCAACTACCTTTGCACCAAGCTGTGTAGCCTTCTGTGTAGCATAAATAGCAACGTTACCCGAACCGGAAATAACTACTGTCTTACCCTCAAAACTCTTACCGTTAGCCTTGAGCATCTCATCTGTGAAGTAGCACAAGCCGTAACCTGTAGCCTCTGTTCTTGCCAAAGAGCCGCCGAATGTCAAGCCCTTACCTGTAAGAACACCTGTGAACTCATTTGCAAGTCTTTTGTACTGGCCGAACATATAACCAACTTCTCTTGCACCTGTACCGATGTCACCTGCAGGAACGTCACAATCAGGGCCGATATGTCTGAAAAGCTCTGTCATGAAGCTCTGGCAGAAACGCATAACCTCAGCGTCGCTCTTGCCCTTAGGATCAAAGTCAGAGCCGCCCTTACCGCCGCCCATTGGGAGAGTTGTAAGGCTATTCTTGAAAATCTGCTCAAAACCGAGGAACTTTACAATACCGCTGTATACAGACGGGTGAAGACGAATACCGCCCTTGTAAGGACCAATAGCAGAGTTAAACTGAATTCTGAAACCACGGTTAACCTGTACCTTGCCGTTATCATCTACCCAAGGAACTCTGAACATAATCTGTCTTTCAGGCTCAACGATTCTCTCAATTACACCTGCATCAACAAGGTCCTGTCTTTTCTCAACAACAGGCTGAAGGCTCTCAAATACCTCTGTAACAGCCTGAATAAACTCAGGCTCACCTGCGTTACGCTTTTTAACTGTTTCCAATACACTCAAAAGATACTCATTTGTAAGTGCCATTTTAATCTCCTCCTGTTCAATTCATCCTGTACTTTTGTACAGAAATTACAGCTTAATAATTACTTGCCAATTCCATAATTTACGTATGCTTTTCACTGCCCCGCCAATTATCGGTATCAACTTAAAACACTTTAACAGTATAACACCTTAACTTGAAAAATGCAACAGTAAAATTGCAAATCTTTCAAA
>CAMWIZ010000088.1 GCA_947174455.1 uncultured Clostridia bacterium
GCCAATGGATAAATGAAAAAAACCTACAAAAACCTACTTCAAAATATATACCTGAATTGAGAGAGTATATCGACGGTGAAATAAAAAAACGTCACAATGAACGCACCGCCGATGCACAGGAGGTTATGGAGTACCTCACTTCAGTTCTGCGTGGGAAAAGCAAGTCTGAAATCGTTGTAATTGAGTGGTGTGGCGACGGTATGTCCTCCGCAAGGCAAATGGAAAAAGCACCCGATGAAAAAGAGCGTTTAAAGGCTGCGGAACTGCTGGGAAAGCGGTTCGGTATTTTTAGTGAAAGAATAAATGTTGACGCCAAAGTCGAACATTCCGAAAAACTCGCTGATGTCTTTTCCCAAATAGGCGGTGAGGGACTTGAAGAATAGTGCTAAAAAATTCCCCTTATCGCAAAAGTACATTGACTTCATAAACTCAACGAAAAACGTAACCGCCGATTTCCTTGAAGGCACAACTGCATCGGGCAAAACAACAGTCGGAGCAGGAGTCAAGTTCATGCGAATGGTGTCGGCTTCACCTAAGAAACTGCACATCATAGCAAGCAAAACCACGGGTACGGCGGAAAAGAATATCATTCAGCAGGATAACGGCATACTCGACCTGCACTTGAACGCAAAGTATTACGGCAACGGCGACAAGGATAACAAGCTGCCTCATATCAAATTCGAGAATAAAATTATATATGTTCTTGGCTACGACAATAAAGATAAGTGGCAAAACGTCCTTGGTTCTCAGTTCGGCTGCGTGTACATTGATGAGATTAACACTGCTGATATTGATTTTGTGCGTGAAATTTCAACACGTAACGATTATTTAATGGCAACGCTTAATCCTGATGACCCATCCTTGCCTGTTTACAAGGAATTTGTCAACCGTTCCCGACCGTATAAAAAATACGCTAAAGATGTTCCGAAAGAAATCATGTCGGAATTAACAGAAGAACCTGTACCCAACTGGCGGTACTGGTTCTTTTCTTTTAACGATAATCTTTCATTGACTCCCGAAGCAATCGAGAAAAAGAAGCTGGCTGCACCTAAAGGTACTAAGCTTTACAAGAATAAAATCCTCGGCTTGCGTGGACGTGCAACGGGGCTTGTTTTCAATCTTGAAGATAAGAATATAATTACCCTCGCTAAGGCTAAAACGTTTAAATTTGAGCGGTTCTCAGCGGCTCTTGATACATCGTATTCGAGCAGTTCTCCGGACACAATAGCTTTTACATTTACAGGAATTACAGCCGATAGAAAGTGTGTTGTATTAGATGAGCTTGTATATAACAATGCTGATTTGAAAATACCGATTTCTCCGTCTGATATGCCAAAGATTTTTGTTGAATTTCTGGAGAAAAACCGCAGCTTATGGGGGTTTGCAAGAGATGTTTACATCGACAGTGCCGACAGTGCAACAATTACGGAATGTCGTAAGTACAAGCGGCTTTCGGGGTGCATTTACAATTTTATTCCTGCTTTTAAGCAAACAAAAATCATCGACCGCATTCACCTGCAAAGTGCATGGCTTGCGAGCGGTGATTTTCTTATACTGGAGCATTGTAAAAACTACATTGCAGAGCTGAACATTTACTCTTGGCAAGAAAATAAATATGCTCCCGAAGACGGACACGACCACTGCATTAACTCTTGTCAGTATGCGTGGCTGCCTTACAAAACTATGATAGGAAGTGTTACACTTGAAAAAACTTAATATTGGAGAGAGGGTGAAAGAAATGATAAGAAACTGGCTGAATGTAATTCCTGCGAGCGAACAGACCTTTACGCTTATGGAAAGCACAACGTTTGATACCGAAGTTATGCGTTCAAAGCTGTGGTATCGGGGAGATTCGGACGAGCTTTTACAATTTTTCAGTCAGCTTAATAAGTATGGGCAAGAGACCTCCTTTTGGGGGAGTGTTCCCATCAATGAAAAAATCCGTAAAATTCACAGCGGACTGCCTGCAATAATAGCCGATACCCTTGCATATATCGTAAGCTCAGACCTTGATACCGTGGACGTTAACCGTGAGGAATGGGAAGAGCTTGAAAAAGCCGTTGACTTTCAAAACATAGTTAAGCAATCGGTTGTCGATACGCTTGTCTGCGGTGACGGTGCTTTTAAAATTTCGGTGGATACAGACCTTTCACCTTATCCGATAGTTGAATTTGTCAGTGCCGACAAAGTGGAATATGAGCAGTCGAGAGGCATAATTACGGCGGTTGTTTTCAAGACAATTTACAATGTAAAGCATAAGCAATATATCCTTTACGAACGATACGGAAAGGGCATTATTGAAAGCAGATTGTTTGACGATAACGGCAGCGAGCGACCGCTTAATACTGTTCCCGAACTTGACGGAATAGAGCCTGTTTTGAATTTTGACGGCGATTACATAATGGCTGTGCCGCTTAAGTTTTACTCTTCTCAAAAATATCCCGGCAGGGGAAAATCTATTTTCAGCGGCGGTAAATCGGACTGTTTTGATGCACTCGACGAGGTAATCTCTCAGTGGTGGGACGCTCTCAGAATGGGCAGGGTTAAACAGTACATTCCCGAAAGTATGATACCGAAAAATCCGTACAGCGGAACTCCGCTAAGTCCGAATAAGTTCGGAAATGACTACATTTCAACAGACGCTCCTCTTGTGGAGGGCGTTCCGCAGAAAATAGAGGTTGTACAGCCTGACATCAAGTATGAAGCATTTGTAAGCTCATACACAAATGCCATGCTGATGTGTCTGCAAGGACTTGTTTCTCCTGCAACGCTCGGAATTGATGTCGGTAAAATGTCATCTGCCGATGCTCAGCGAGAGAAAAAGGACGTGACAGGCAACACAAGAAACACCATTACAAATACCCTCGAAAAGGCTCTGCCAAGGCTGATTGAGGCTATTTTAAAGACCTATGACAATATGCTTGAAAAAGAGCCTAAGGACTGTGACGTTACGGTTTCTTTCGGCGAGTACGGTTCACCCGCTTTTGACAGCAGGGTTGAAACAATCGGCAAGGCTGCAAGCTATGGGATTATGTCGGTTGAAACGCAAGTAGCTGAACTGTGGGGTAGTTCTAAAGATGATGAGTGGAAGGCGGCAGAGGTAGAGAGGATTAAGTCACAAAAGGGTGTTGAGAATTTAAGCGAGCCGAGCTTTGCGGAGGATTTTTAACAAATGGCTGATTATGATATAGGAAAAGCTTTTGCCGAGATTGAGGACGAGCTTATTTCCTCAATGACACGCAATCTGAAACAGCATAAGGTAGAAGAAGTTACCGAGAGTATGCAGTGGTCACAGTGGCAGGTTGAACAGCTTAAAGCACTTGAAGAGTACAAGCGAAAGGCGGTACAAAAATACGGTGCAAAGTTTTCCTCAATCAATGATAAGATTGAGGAAATGCTGACCACGACATACAACACCGCAGAAACTAAAGAAGAGCAAAAAATTCTGAAAGCACTTCAAAAGGGTGTATCCGAAACCGACACCCCTCTTACAGGTTCTGCAAGCGTTACAGGCGAGTTATTCAAAACCAACGACCGCAAGCCTGATGCCCTCATAAAATCCACTGCAAGCGATATGCAGAGGGCAGAAGCAGCGGTTTTGCGAATGAGCAATGACAAGTACAGAAGTATTATCTTTAATGCCCCAGTGTACGCAAACACAGGAGCCGATACTTACGAAAAAGCAGTTGATATGGCGACAAAGGATTTTCTTTCAGCCGGAATAAATTGTATTGAGTACAAAAACGGCAGACGGGTAAATATTTGCAGCTATGCAGAAATGGCGACACGCACCGCAGAAAAGCGGGCTTGCTTACAGGGCGAGGGCGACGCACGGAAAAAATGGGGCATACATACGGTTATTTTGAATAAGCGGACTAACGCTTGTCCGTTGTGTTCTCCGTTTGTCGGCAAAGTCATAGTTGACGATGTATGGAGCGGAGGAACGGCTGAGGAAGCGGCAGAAAAAGGCTATTTGCTGATGTCGGAGTGCATTAAGCAAGGCTTGTATCACCCGAACTGTCAGGATTCACATACGACATATTTTGAAAATGCTTCTGATGAAGAGCCCTTGACGGAAGAGGAGCAAGAGCTTAACAAAGGGCTTTACGAGGCAGAGCAGGGAAAGCATTACTGCGAACGGCAAGCTCAGCGTTTGGAGAGAATGTCTAAGTATTCGCTTGATAAGGATAATCAGAGGGCTTATCAGAGCAGGGCTGAGCAGTGGAAAGGAAAAGCTAAGAGTTTAGAACTTGAAACAAAGAAGATTAAAGACAAGGTTGCACTTGTTGAAGAAAAAATAGTTAATAAAGAACCTAGAAAAATTAAGAATACTGTTTTTGATGATTCTATTGTAAATTTGAAGTTGAAGGATTCATCATCTGGTGACTTGAGAGTATCTCACAATGGGATTGAAAAATATGCGGATAAGTTTAATAAAACTGAAAAAAATTCAAGTGGAACTGCAAAACAATCCGTGGAGAATAGCAAAGAGTTTGAACCTTTAGACCAAAATAGAGTAGTTAATATTTTAAGACAGGAATCAGACGAATGGATACAAAGTTTAAGTGATGAAGAACGAAGGTCTATTGAGAAATACACTAAAAACAATGATAAAGACAATCAAGAAAAATTCTATGCAAGATTAAATAAAATGCTAAGAGGGAAAATTCCTGAAAATGACAGATTAAGATATCATGCAGAGAATATTTCAAGGGGTTTGAAAAAGAATAAGTTAAAACATGATATCATTTGTTACCGTAGTGTTGACGTTAATCCTGTTGAGGGGTTACAAGTTGGTGATACGTTTGAACCAAAACAATTCTTTAGTACGTCTGTTACTCAAAGTGGTGCATTAAATAAAAAATGTAAGATTAAGATTTTAGTTCCTAAAGGTAGTAATGGCGCTTATATAGAGAAGTTGAGTAAATATCCAAAACAGCGAGAGTTTTTGCTTGACAAGGATTGCAAGTATAGAGTAAAATATAATAAGAATAATAAGGTGATTTTGGAGGTTTTGTCATGAGTAACGAAGGGACTCCACGAAATTTAATAAAGTGGATAGAAACTGCTTCAGATGAAGAAATAGAGAATTGGTTCAATGAACAAAATGATGATAGCGAAGAACCATGGGACGAAGAAACCCAAAGAGATTGGGATGAAAAAATGGATGCGTAAAGAAACCGCCCTGAGTAATGAACTGACCCCAAAAAGTTAGACAAAGTTTAAAAAGAAAATTTATACAAAGC
>CAMWIZ010000089.1 GCA_947174455.1 uncultured Clostridia bacterium
TCAAGCAGAAGCCGGCATACGCTCTTCATGAGCATCTCGTGGTCTCGGAGATGCGTATAAGAGACCGGCTTTAAGGCACTGTTCAAACCCGACTACGAAATTGTAAAAGCTGTGGATGACATATCTTTTGACGTTCCAAAGGGAGAAATCCTCGGTTTTATCGGTCCTAACGGTGCAGGCAAGTCAACCGTTATAAAAATGCTGACAGGCATACTTACACCAACCTCGGGCGAGTGTATAATAAATGGACAAAACCCTACAAAGAACCGTAAAAGCTATGTAAAGGAAATTGGCGTCGTTTTCGGACAAAGAACCCAGCTATGGTGGGATTTGCCGCTGAGAGAAACGTATGCCGTACTAAAAGAAATATACGAGGTTGCGGACAGTGACTACAAAAAACGTATGGCATTCCTCAATGAGGTGCTGGAGCTTGACGATTTTATCACAAGCCCTGTTCGTACACTCTCGCTCGGTCAGCGTATGAGGGCAGACATAGCCGCATCTATGCTGCATAATCCAAAGGTTCTTTTTCTTGATGAGCCGACTATCGGACTGGACGTTGTTGTCAAGGACAACATAAGAAAAGCGATTGAAAAAATCAACGCAGAGGAGCAAACAACCGTTATACTTACAACGCATGATTTGGCGGACATTGAGCTTTTGTCAAAGCGAATAGTTATGGTTGATAAGGGAAAAAATGTTTTTGACGGAAAGATTGCAGATTTAAAGTCTAAGTATGGTCAAGTACGTGAACTTGTCTTTGTCTGTGATGACAAAAAAGCACTGGATAAGTTAAGCTATAAAAGCCACTTTAAATTCCACGATGATGACATATTAACGGAAACTGACGGACCGTCTGTCAAGGTTCGCTTTAACAGTGCGGCCGTTCCTGTATCGGAAATGCTGACGTATACTCTTAATACCGTAACTGTTAAAGACATAAATGTCAAAGACGCAGACATTGAAGAAATTATCCGCCGACTGTACAAGCGGGAGGTGGGTGCGAATGAGTAGGCTGCTAAGAATTTACAAACCGTTTCTTGGGGCAGGCTTGCAGGAGGCTACTACATACAGGGGCAACTGGTTTTTCGGCTTAATAGGCGAGGTAATGGCTTGCTTTGTTTCCTATTTCATATGGAAAGCAGTATTTCTCTCAAGCGGTAATGAAGCAATGAACGGTTTTACCATGCCGCAGATGACAGTTTATATTTTCCTTATTTTTCTGACATCGCTGCTCATTGGCAGTGGAGGCACATATGACGTAGGCGAAGAAATTCGTGACGGTTCAATTGCAATGAGAATGATAAAGCCGATAAGCTACAACGCAACATTCCTGTTTCAGGAGCTTGGCAACAAAATAATGACGGTGTGCATACTGGTACTTCCGCTTGTTATTGGTGTTGAGATTGTACGGACCATTCTAACCGGAAGTGTACAGTTCAATATACTTCAATTTCTTGTCTATATATTAAGCTGTGTCTTTGCGTATCTCATCAATTTCTTTTTCAATATCTGCTTTGGATTCATTGCGTTCATAATAAAATATCTGTGGGGTGCAAATATGATGAAAAACTGCATTGTCGGTTTTTTGTCGGGAAACGTAATCCCCCTTGCATTTCTGCCGAATGCAGTGGAGAAAGTTTTTCTTCTTCTCCCCTTTTCCTCGCTCAACTACACACCTGTCATGATTTACATGGGAATGTACACAGGCAAAGAGCTGCTGTTTTACTTAGGTTTGCAGCTTTTCTGGGCACTGTTCTTCTGGGGACTTTCAAAATTTCTTTGGGTTACAGCTTCAAAGAGATTATGCGTACAGGGGGGCTGACAAATGAAACAGATTAAAAGAGCTTTAAAAATGCACAGGATTTTTGTTGCACAGGAGCTTAAAAGAATGATGGAGTACAAAGGCGATTTCATCATTGGAATGATAGGCTTCCTTCTTATTCAAACATCTAACCTGTTGTTTCTGACATTAGTATTCAGCAATATCCCAAGCCTTATGGGTTGGGATTACACTGAGGTAGTTTTTATTTACGGCTTTTCACTTATCCCAAAGGGAATAGACCACCTGTTGTTTGACAATCTTTGGTCGATAGGTCACTTCACCGTAAGAAAAGGTGATTTTGATAAGTACCTAACCAGACCTATAAACACACTTTTCCACGTTATGGTTGAAAAATTGCAGATAGATGCCTTGGGTGAGTTTATAATGGGGGTGGCACTTGTATGTATAACTATACCGAAGCTCCAAATAGAGTGGAGCATTGCAAAGGTTTTGCTTATACTGTTGGTAATTCCGTTTGCCACACTTATTTACACAGGTATAAAAATTGCAACTGCCGCCATAGCCTTTTGGATTAAGAGAAGCGGAAACATAATATATATGTTCTACATGGTTAACGACTTTGCAAAGTACCCTGTATCTATATACAACAATCTTGTTAAGACCATAATAACATACGTAATCCCCTTTGCGTTCACCGCATACTACCCTGCATATTACTTTCTGACAGGTGAAGCACCATTGTTTAACATAGGAATGCCTATGTTGATTTCAACAGCAATAGTGGCACTGTCCATATTCATATGGAATAAGGGCATAGCCGCATACGAAAGTGCCGGGTCGTAAAATAGAATAGCATTACAAACACCCCTCAGTTGATGAAACTGAGGGGTGTTTTATACTATAATTCAGAATTTTAGAATTACTTCTTACTTTTCCGATTTTTCTTCATTCTCTGTTTGAATTTTCTCAGCAGGTCGCTCAATTAAGAAGTTTCATCTGACACTTTTAGTTTCGCTGAGTCCTTTCAATCCATTCAGTTATAACATCCAACACTAATTTTGTATTTCCAACTTGGCAATGCTGATCTGCGTGTTCTTCTTTTGTAAACAATCTGCTTTCAACTGATTTGGCATTCACAAGTGCATCCACTTGCTCCTTAAGAAAAACAGTATATAAATCGCTTGCACCCGTAAGACGAGGGTGTCTATCTTTTCTGAAATACTTTTCGTATTATACTGTTTTATGCAATCAAAATATGCACACGGCGTATGCTGTACATCTTCAAAAATAAAATATCCTTGCTCAAACAAACATTTAGCGATTAAGCTGGAAATTCAGTCCTTCATCCTTGTGAAATTCAAAAAATCCTGCTGGAAAATGAGGCATTATTGTCTCCTCCTTAAAATACTTATTTGGGTTTTGCTATTTCCATTCTAAACAGTGGATATATTTTCGGAGGAAGAACCACTTGCAGCAGTTTCTCCCCCTGCTGCCATTCCTTTCTATGAGGAAGATATTTCCACCCTGCTTTCCGCTGCGCTGAGGCAAGGTGTGTCGCCGTCTGCGGAAAGCGACAAAAGACGTTGCTTCCAAGAGCATATTAGGCTTCACCGTCATCCACTTGACCCCTGCAAACAGTGATAAATGCTTTACCAAACGAACGGAATTATTTTGTATTTTACTTTCTTTTTATATTCAGAGTACCCAGCTAAATCCTTTTCTAGCACAGCTTCTTCATTTCTGATTCTCTTTGCTATAATTACAGGATATGCAAGAAAAATAACAAACGAGAGAACCGAACCGAGTATCAGTGGTATAGAAAGAAACAAGATAAGAGTGGCACTGTACATAGGGTGACGAACAATACCGTATACCCCTGTATCAATCACCTTTTGACCTTTTTGAACTTCTACAATTCGTGATAAGTAAGTATTTTCCCGTAATACCTCCGCATAAAGCAGATAAGAAAACAAGAAAACAACAGCAGCTGTCCAAGAAACCCAATTGGGTAATATAATCCATTTAAAACGAAAGTCTAATCCCGCTATGACAAATCCAAAAATAAACATCAAGCCACTAAGCTTTATCACAAGTCTTTGCTCTGACTGTTGCTCTTTAGAATTTAGGCGTTTTCTTAGCAAGTCCGGATTTTTAAACAGCATTACAATACCTACGAAAAACATCGGGATAAACAATATCCCCATGAGCAGCCATGCGTTCCAGTAATGAAATGTCCCCGCAGGCAAAAATATCAGCACGCCTATACCAACTACACCAAGTATAAATTTTAATACTGCTTGGCAAAACAATTTGCTTGTCATAAATAATCCCTCCAAAAATTTCAATTCACCTTCTCTTTCAAGTCCCCATTAAAAGAAAAAAATTCACATCAATACACTGTCTAATTCCTTAATCATTAACTCCGGATAAAACAACGAAACTTCACAATGTGATTTTCCTTTGAAACACTTTATAACAGCATCGGGATAATTTCTTAATATAAACTTCGCAGACTTTTTTGCAAGAATCTCATTTGCGGCAGTTCCATGATAAAAATATATTTTGGTGTGTTTGGAGTCGATGTCACTACGTAATTTAAAATCCGCTATACTGTTTATACAGTTTGCAATAGTAACATCTGACATACTGTCAAGTACCTGCAGAAAATCGCCAAAGTTTTCTTGGGGAATAATGCTTTTAGTTGCCTGCCGCATGGTTTTCTTATCCCTTTGCTGTGATTTATGAGTTATATTTATGTAAAAGTTAATCATAAACTTTCTGATTGCACAGTTAAGAGATACTATAGGAGAACCGTCAAAAATCACTTTATCTATATGTAATTTTTCATTCTGCCATAGCGTTGCCGCTAAAACACCACCCATGGACATACCAAAAACGGCATATACATTATTTCCATAGTGTAAAATGTAGTAGTTCTCAAGTTCCTCAGCCGTTTTGGAAAACGAAACGAAGTCTTCCTTTATATTGGGATTGTGTCCCGGCATTATAGGTACAATAATACAAAAATCCTTTTTATAGTGTTCAATATACTTATTCCACACTTGATAAGGACTTTGAAATCCATGTATAAGAATAATTTTCTTTTTACCTTTATCCCCAAATTCTAATATTTCCATTCCGATATACCTTCCTAAACCCCAGATGTCGTTCTATCTAACTTTCAAGAAAAATGAAATGAAATGCAGTGACTACATTTTATCTTCCTTATTTTTATGAGTTGATGACAAACATAAAAACGCTGCTCCTAAACACAAATGTGTAACTGCCATGCCCCTTGAACCCTCACTGAAAAATCCGATAACCGCACTTATGAAAAAACACACTGATGCGACTAAAAAACAATAATATGATATTTTCTCTTTATCTTTCATAAATTTCTCTCCCCCTGCTAATTCTATTTTCTACACTATTCAATAT
>CAMWIZ010000090.1 GCA_947174455.1 uncultured Clostridia bacterium
TTTGTAACCATATAAAAGCTTTTTGTTAAAAAAAACCCAACATACACCAATTAGCGTGTGTGTTGGGATTTTTCGTAAATATTTATTTTATACTTTAGCTTTAAGCTGTTCTTTTTGTGGATTCCAATATTCTTTTTTGTAAAATACTACCGCAATCATTGCAGAAATTACCCAGCCTATAGGCCATGACCACCATATTCCGCTTGCCCCGAAAATCGGATCGAAAATGTATGCCAATGCAACTCTTATAAGAAGGTCGGAGAATGTGGAAATTACGAAGTAGCGTATCGCTCCCGAACCTCTCAGTACTCCGTCTGCAACGAGCTTTACCATTACCGCAAGGTAGAATGGCGACACTATAAGTAAAAATGTTGTACCCGTGTCAAGTGCCTGTTGTGTCGGATTGTCCGAGAAAAGTGCTGTTAGCTGTCTGCCGAAAAGTACATATGCAGCAATAAACGGCACCGCTATAACGGTAACTATTTTTAGGGCGGAACGAAAGCCCTGACGGACTCTCTCTAAGCTTCCAATACTCAGATTTTGTGCGGTGAAGTTGGAAACAGAATTTGAGGATGTGTTGAAAACAGTTATTGCAAAGGTGTTAAGCTGTATTGCTACACCGTAACCTGCTATTACACCCTCTCCGTGAGAGTTTACCAGTCCCTGTATCATTAAACTGCCTATTGAAACAAAGCTTTGCTGCAAAATGCTTGGAATTGCCAGCCGTAATATGTTCTTGAAAACCGATGATGACAGCAGTGGTGGCTTTGCGTCGGTTTTCAGCTTTTTTAACTCAAATATAAGTGCAACAAGTGAAAGAATAGAGGATATACCCTGTGCAATAAATGTCGCCCATGCCGCACCTGCTACTCCCCAGCCAAAAAGTGCCACGAAAATATAGTCCAAAACTATGTTTCCAATCGACGAGGCTATAAGAAGGTAAAGCGGGGTTTTCGAGTTGCCCATTGCATTGAATACACCTGTGCATATGTTGTACAAATACAGAAAGACAAAGCCGTATATGTATATTCTTAGGTAAAGTGCAGTGTCCTCAAATATTGCATTTGGGGTGTTTAACATTCTTAATATAGGGCTGCTTAAAAAGTAGCTTATAACTGAAAGCACTGTTCCTGCTGACAGTGCAAGTATAACCGCTGTAGAGGTTGCCGTCTTTACATCATTGTACTTTTTTGAGCCGTACAGACCTGATATAACTACAGAGCAGCCTATATTTGTACCGAATGCTACTGCCATTATTATCATGGTAACAGGGTAAGAAGCACTGATTGCCGCCAGTGCATTTTGACCGTTAGCCGAAAAGTTGCCTGCTATAAATTTATCGGCGATGTTATAAATTTGCTGAAAAGCAACGCTTAAAATCATCGGCAGGGCAAATTTGATAAGTGTTTTGGTAGGATTATTTTTTGTTAAATCCGTCATATTGCAACTTCCCTTGTTTAGTGTAGTTATTTGGTATTATCTGTAGTTAGTCTTGTCAATCAACTTCATAATGGGGCTGATGACAACAGGCTTGCATAGAATTTACCAAACACCCTTATTATTTTTTATCTTACTCCTGTGCCGATAAAATGTCAATAAATATGCTTTTGTGGGGGGATAGATAAGTTTTTGACTACAACATAATTTTTTGTCATATTTGTCCTACCGGGTGCATAAAAATATAATAGGAAACACTACACAATTAACGTTGTGTGTTACTGTTATGTCTTGTCTGCTTAACTTGCGTTATATCGCACTGCCATGTCTGAACATATCTCGGTATGTCTGTGTGATTGCTGCACAGTCTGCCGAAAAATATGACTGTAATAACGCATACTGTAACTGGGCGTTATTGCATATTAGTTTGTAAAAGAGGTGATAGTATGGATTTGTCTGTTGTGATTATTGCGGTTATTCTTGCTGTTTTTATAGGTTTCGCTGTGGGATTTTTCTTTGTTGGAAAGAAGCATGGGTTTGACGAGTGCAGCGGTTGCCCTTACCGTCAAGCCTGCCGAGAGGGCGGACTTATGGACGAGTGCAGGGAAGAAAATACAGATCTATAGACGGGCAAAGCAAACCAAGGAGATGAAACTTTATTTCTCTTTGGTTTGTTTTTATGTTAAGGATGTTTCCTAAAAATTCATTATTTGTTAATTGATTTTTGTGTGGAAAGGCATTATAATCACATATGTAACCGTGTTAACTGTTAACACGGTTAAGGAATCACTGGTTAAATATGGTGCTTAGATTGCGAAGTCGGATTTTCAGGCAAATTGGACGAAAATACCGCAGGAATACTGGTCTGTCGGTCAACCCCTCTGTCACTTCGTGACACCTCCCCCACAGGGGGAGATAACGTATTTTAAGGGAGTTGAGTTCAAGTTTACGAAAAGCCGCAAGCAAGATGAGTACCAGGCTCTCTGGCGGTATTTATTCAGGGGTTCCTTAAGATTTACTGATTTTTCTCAGTGCGGATTTTATATGTCCGCACCGCAGTAGCTGAGGGGTAACGGTATGTCGGAGGATCGTTTAAAATCGGATTTACTGGAAACAATCCATTCTCATTTTTTGTTTAATTTTTCAAATGTACTGTCCGAAACATCTCATGCGGAGTTTTTTGTTATGTCTGCTATCGCAAGAAAGTGCTGTATGAATACAGAAAGGTGCGGTGTGTCAGATCTTGCGGATTTTCTGCGTGTTTCATCACCCGCTGTTTCCCGTATGATAACTTCATTGGAAAATAGGGGTTATGTTGAGAGATACACGGATAAGTTGAACAGACGCAGTACCTGCGTAAGACTTACCTTATCAGGCAGACAGGTATATGAGAGTGAAAAGAGTCGGTTGTATGCCTTTACAGCGGGCATCACCCAACGAATGGGTGAAGATAAGGTTGTAAGCCTTATCAGACTTTCCGAGGAGTTATTTGAAAATATCAGTGATGAGCTTGAACAGTGGTCGGTAAATTCGTCTGTTGTGAAAAGTTAAGCGTAAAGTTTCAAAATTTGCATTTTTGTGGATTTAGTTGTATACTATATATAAATTTTGTGAGGGGAAGTGTTAATTATGGCAGACGGAAAGAGATTTATAGAGAAGAATTGTTTGCACACTCTACCGGATGTTAAAAGGTATGCTCAGATTTGTATGGAGAATACCAAGTTTGACCCCGCATTGTACACTAAGTATAATGTTAAGCGTGGTCTGAGAGATCTTGACGGTAAGGGCGTGCTTACCGGTCTTACCGAAATATCAGAAATCAGACAGAATAAGCTTGTTGACGGTAAGGTTGTTCCGTGTGACGGCAAGCTGTTTTACCGTGGCTATAATGTAGAAGATATTATTGCAGGTTTCCCTGATAACAGTAATTTTGGTTTTGAAGAGGTTACTTATCTTTTGCTTTTCGGCAATTTGCCGACTAAAGAACAGCTTAATGATTTTGTGGGTTTGCTGTCAAGCTACCGTGCATTGCCCGATACGTTTTTCAGAGATGTTATAATGAAAGCACCTAACTCGGATATGATGAATGCATTGGCAAAGAGCGTGCTTACGCTTCATTCATATGATAAAAAAGCCAATGATATTTCCATTGAAAATGTGCTTAGACAGTCACTTCAGCTTATAGCTGAGTTCCCGACTATTTCGGTGTACGCTTACCATGCTTACAATCATATAAACAAACACAGCTTGTTTATACATAATCCTGACCCGGAAAAATCAACCGCAGAGAATATTTTGATGATGCTTCGTCCTGACAAGAAGTATACAGAGCTTGAGGCAAAGGTTTTGGATATTGCACTGGTGCTTCATGCAGAGCATGGCGGCGGTAACAACTCTACTTTTACAACTCATGTTGTTACAAGCTCGGGTACAGATACATATTCGGCTATTGCCGCTGCGTTGTGTTCACTAAAAGGTCCTAAGCATGGCGGTGCAAATGTTAAGGTTTGCGGTATGTTTGATGAAATGAAGACCGCTATTAAGGATTGGAAGGACGAGGACGAGGTTTCTGCTTATCTGCAAAAAATTCTTCATAAAGAGGCGTTCGATAAATCGGGTCTTATATACGGTATGGGTCATGCCGTTTACTCCATATCCGACCCAAGAGCAAGAGTGTTCAGCGGATTTGTTGAGAAGCTTGCAGAGGAAAAGGGCATGATGGAGGAATATGCTCTCTATGAGAATGTTAAGAAGCTTGCACCTATAGTTATTGGCAGGGAAAGAAATATCTACAAGGGTGTTAGTGCAAATGTAGATTTCTACAGCGGTTTTGTTTATTCAATGCTTGGCTTGCCGCTTGAATTATATACTCCTCTTTTTGCCATTGCAAGAATTTCGGGATGGAGTGCACACCGTATAGAGGAGCTTATAAACGCAGGTAAGATTATACGCCCTGCATATATGAGTATCTCTAAGGAACGTGACTATATTCCAATGGATAAGAGGATTGAAGAATAACTGTAGCTGGGGTGTTTTATGCACTTTTTGACTGATTTGAGTTTGAAATATCAAAAACTGATGAATGACAGGCACGGTATGGACACACTTAGCAGAGATGCCATTTTCCTGTGGCTTATAGTCGGTGTTGTTAATACCTTTATCGGAAGCCGTGTTGTAATGCTGGTTGCCCTGTTACTGCCGATTTTCAGCATTCTTAGAATGTTTTCAAAGGAAACATACAAGAGAAGCAGAGAGAATTTGAAGTATATGGGTTTTAGAGCGAAGGCTGTAGATTTTTTTAAAATGCAGTATCGCAAGGTTAGGGATGTTAAGACACACAGATATTTTAAATGCCGAAATTGCTGTTCACATATCAGAGTGAAGCGTATTAAGGGTAAACATACCGTGTGTTGCCCAAAGTGCGGCAAGGAGTTTGCCGTTAATATTGTTTTTTAGTAAAATGGTATTTTATTATTACAGTTAGTAATCCTTAGGGGAGAACCACTTGCAGCTGGTTCCCCCTATTTTTGCTCTTGATACACTATAGTTTTATTATTCCTCTTTCTGCGGTTATAGGGAAAAGTGTTTCGATGGCTTGCGAACCCTTGAAAAAGCTTGAAAAAACTTCACATTGATTCACATGATTGACGAAATGCCTGACCCAAATCTAACATGGCCTTGTTTGAACAATAGTTTTTGCTGCTTTAGTTAAAATTTTTGGTTTTACTTTGCCGTATCCGTTTTGATCTATAATGAAAATCGGAGTTGAAA
>CAMWIZ010000091.1 GCA_947174455.1 uncultured Clostridia bacterium
TCTGTCTTTTTTCATTTTACGCCGTTTTTACTATTTTACTTTGTAATTTTTTTAACAGTCGTAAGTTACTCTATCATCTCATCAAGTAAACCATAACTGCTTTTTGTGCGTGAAGTCTGTTTTCTGCTTCCTCAAAGATTTCATCAGCATGGGACTCAAACACCTCTGCTGTAATTTCCTCTCCCCTGTGGGCAGGCAGACAATGAAGTACCAAAGCATCGCTCTTTGCAAGTGACATAAGCTCATCATTTATCTGATATCCCTCAAAGGCTTCTTTTCTCTGCTGTGCCTCTTCCTCTTGTCCCATAGATGCCCACACGTCTGTGATTACAACATCACTGTCAACAACGGCATCCTTTGGGTTCCTGAACATCTTAAATTTGTCACCGTACTCCTTTGCAAAGTCGAGAACTGTGCTGTCAGGCTCATAGTTTTCGGGGCAAGCAACAGATATTGACATACCGGACTTTAAAGCACCGACAATAAGTGAATTCATCATATTGTTGCCGTCACCGATGAAACTCATCTTCAAGCCGTCAAGTCTGCCCTTTCTCTCTCTTACAGTCATAAGGTCTGCAAGCACCTGACAAGGATGGCAGAAATCTGTAAGTCCGTTAATTATCGGAATGGAACCGTACTCTGCAAGGGCCTCAACCTCTTTCTGCTCAAAGGTTCTTATCATAATACCGTCAAGGTAACGTGACAAAACTCTTGCTGTATCCTCCACAGGCTCGCCTCTGCCAATCTGCATATCGTTACCCGAAAGGAACAGAGCCTTACCACCAAGCTGGAACATACCAACCTCAAATGAAACTCTTGTTCTTGTACTTGCCTTTTGAAAAATCATACCGAGTGTCTTATTTTCAAGGTACTTCTTTGCAATACCGTGTTTCTGCTCATATTTAAGCTGGTCGGCAAGGTTGAGTACTTCGTTGATATCCTCGCTTGTCCAGTCGAGGAGCTTTAATAAATGCTTCATTTTATACAATCCTTTCATAGTATGATTCGGACAGGACCGCATATTATCATTCTTCGGAATATACGTACCTTATTCTAATCTCTCTCGTAATACTGCAACAAATCTTCCTATTGCTTTTTGTCTGCATGACTGCGGTGCAGTATACTGAACCTTACTGCATAAATCACGATGCGATTATGCGGTACTGCCCTATCATAAAATATTACATGGTTCCCTTAATTGCTTCTGCCAAAATAGCAAGTCCCTCATCAATATCTATATAATCAATATTGAGCGGCGGCAAAAGTCTTATTAAATTCTTTGCGGTAAGTACAAGCAATCCAAGCTCTGCACACTTGCTTTGTACTTCTGCGGCATTGTTATTATCAAGCTCTATGCCAATCATCAAGCCCATGCCACGAACGCTCTTTACTCCATCCATAGCTAAGACTGCCTCTCTAATATATTCGCCCTTTTCGCTTACTTCGTCAAGGAACCTTTCATCAGAAATTGTTTCAATTATGTGCAAAGAACCTGCACAAGCAACAGGGTTGCCGCCAAATGTTGTACCATTTGTACCACAGGTCAATACGTCCTGCAAGCTTTCCGTACACATACAAGCCGAAAGCGGAAGTCCGCCGCCAAGACCCTTCGCAGAAGTAATAATATCAGGCTGAATGCCGTAATTTTCATAACAGTACAGCTTGCCTGTTCTGCCGACGCCTGTTTGAACTTCATCAACTATCAGCAGAATATCCTTTTCCCTGCAAAGCTGTGCAAGCTCTGTGACAAACTGCTTATCAAGCGGCATTACTCCGCCCTCACCCTGTACAAGCTCAATCATAACGGCACAGGTTTTGTCACTTAGCTTACTCTCAACAGAGGAAATATCATTCGCTTTTGCATAGCTGAATCCCTCGGTAAACGGAGCAAAATGCTTATGGAAAACGTCCTGACCGGTTGCGGCAAGAGTTGTAATCGTTCTGCCGTGGAAAGAGTTCTCAAGCGTCACAATTTGGTTACGCTGCTCACCGTATTTGTCGCCGCTATACTTCCTTGCAAGCTTAATTGCACACTCGTTTGCTTCTGCCCCCGAATTTGCAAAGAACACTTTGTTAAAGCCTGTCTTCATACACAGCAGCTCCGCAAGCTGAATCTGAGTTGTATTGTAGTACACATTCGACATATGCTGCATAGTTTCTATCTGCTTTTCAACAGCATCAAGCCACAAACCGTCAGAGAAGCCAAGGCAGTTTACACCTATACCAGACGTAAAATCAATGTACCTTTTGCCCTCTACGTCATAGCCGACTGAGCCGCTGCCGCTTTCAAGCACAACATTGACACGTTTGTAGGTGTGCATAAGGTTTTGCTCCTCTGTTTCCCTTACTATATCAAACAGAGTTATATCCTCTTCACCGTCAGTGGCTGGGTTCTCAGATTTTTCACTGCTGTCACCGTCTGACTCTTCCTTATCAGTGCCTTCCTTTTGTTCATCCTCAACAGCAGGCATGGACTGTATTTTCATTGCTGCTAAATAAATAATAAGCAATAGCAGTGACACACCTGCAACAAACAAGCCGTAGTAAAAACCCGGTGTGTGGTAGTCAAATCTGATTTCGCTGGTTTGATTTGCAGGGACTTTAACCGCCATAAAGGCATAGTCCACAAGCTTTATCTCAGCTTTTTCACCGTTAACGGTAGCAGACCAGCCGTTGTCATAGGGAACAGTAAACATGACATATTCTTCATTTTCTTCGGTGTCGATTTTAGCACTGAAGCCCTTTTTGTCACGCTCAAAGTCGTAGCAGGCTATCTTTCTTCTGTCCTCAACATTCTGAGCAAATTCCTCATCTGTATATGTCATGCTGTCAGACAAGCCCTGACCGAGATTTACCGACACCATTTCAAACATATCCTCCATATCGGAGATTATCAGGTACTTTACCAAAGCCTTATGCTTGTTTTCAATAGGAATCTCATTGAAGCTTGACGTTGTCATAAATTCGTCAAACGTAATTCCCATGGGCAGACAATACTCGTTTTCGTAAACATTGTAGCCATTTTGCTCACCGTAGTACTTCCATCCGGGTATTGACATCTCTTTTTTATCATTTGCTGGGGAAACAGGGTTGCCTTTTTGGTCAAACAAATATTTTGTAGACAGAATAGAAAAAAGACCTGAATATTTCAAATTCCATGTTCTTGCCGTACTTGTACTGTCAAAGCCCATACCCGTAACAAGTCGCTGAACCGATGAATTTACAGTACTGTGGAAACTGCTAACTCCGGGAATATGCATGAACATATTAAAGTTTTCGTTAACCGACAAGTAGTCGGGATTTTCTTTAAGCTTTTCCGAAAGTTCTTCTTTATTAAATTCATTGTCAGCATAATTTGTAACTGTTACAACGTTTGAACGATAATTTTGTATATCATCAATATCAATAGTATTCATTTTGTTTAACAAATCCTGCGAAATAAGGTTTGTTGTGTTATATCCGTCAGACTTATTTACAAGGTAACTAACTGACATACCCGCAATTACCGCAACAGATACAATAATATAGGAGCAACGGTTGAAAGCCTTACGGTTATTCCTGTAAAGAGAAATAAACAGCACTGTAATGGCTATGCCAAGCATGGCTGTTGCAAAGAACATCCAGAAAAGGGACGTTGTACCCATAAGACCAATAGCTATTACACCCGTAGCAGGATTCTTGTCAAAGGTAAACCCTATAGCCAGGCCTACGACAAGCACTATAACAAAATTCCATCTTATCGCCTTTTTCCACTTTGTGGACGAATCCTCCAAAGCGGTCAACGAGCCTAAAATCATGATAAGAGTCAGCATGAACATCCAGCGGAGATATCCGCTTTCGGTAAACATCTGGAACGCACTGTTAAACAGCGGTACAAAGGCAAGAACGGCACAGACCGCATACATTGCTCTAATCCATTTATTCTTTCTCTTATTAAAGATAATGGCAAACACACCTGCCATTCCAAACAGCGGAACCCAACAGTTGAGCGATTTCCAAGAGGAATCAAACTGAGGTACATATGTACTTGAACCCGGAAGCTCAGGCGGGAAAAATAGACCTATCAGTATCTCCGCATACATTCCCACACTGTCATACAGCCAGTAGCTCCAGCCTGTCATTGAATCGCTTGAAACTCTGGAGTTTCCAAGTATGCTGTAAACAGACGGCAGCAGCAGGAAAAGCGACATTCCGACGCCAAGAACCGCCTCAAAAATAAGGAACAATGTTTCTCTGAAATTGCTTTTATAACTTTTTGATGCAAGGCGAACTATCCAGTAAACCACACAGAACACTGCCTCGGCAACAAAGAAATAGTAATTGACAACGGCACTGACCGCTACCATAACAGCAAACCCGCCACGCTTTTTGTCAATTACCGCACTGTCGAGAGCAGCAAGCAAAAGCGGGAAAAATACAAAGACGTCCATAAAATGGAAAACCAAATTATAAACTACAAAGCCTGAGAAAGCATACAGCATACCGCCGAAAACGGCATGGTTTTTGTCACGGGTATACCTTTTTAGGTATATGTACGCTGTAAGGCTGCACAGTCCGAATTTTAAAATAGTAAGCGGACCTAACAGGTAAGGTATGGCATTGGTTGGGAACAGCAACGTCACCCAAAAGAATGGGCTGCCCAAGCTGTAATAGCTGTAGCCGCCGACAAGCGACGTACCCAAGTCTGTATACCAGTTCCAGCCAAATTCACCGTTTCTTATTGCGTCGTGCATAAGCTGGTAAAACGGTATGATCTGAATGTTAAAATCACCGTGATAGATATAAATTCCGCCGTCACGAAGCAGGAACGGAACTATAAATATAGAGGCAATTATAATTCCCCACAAAAACGCTCGCAGACCATAGCGTTTTTTCTTTTTGTTTAGGGGTTTAAGTTTTTCTACCGCCAAAATATACATCTCCTTTATTTAAATTTTTATTTACTCATTCGTACCTATTCGGCATATTTTAATGAGTGAAATTACATTGTGTAACACTGCTGTATGAAAAGCACATATCACCACACATTGAAATCAATGTGTGGTGACTTAGGGCGTATCTGAAAAGTCATAGCACAACGTCTTTTTGCCCAATTTGGGTGATTTGCTTCGTCATAAATGCTCGGAATACGT
>CAMWIZ010000092.1 GCA_947174455.1 uncultured Clostridia bacterium
TTTTAGGGAAACACTGATAAAATACGGCACTTAGATTGCAAGGTCGGATTTTCAGGCACATGGACGAAGATCCGCAATCAAGATGAGTGCCAAGCCGTCAGGCGGTATTTATTCAGGGGTTCCTTAACTTTAACAGTCAATAAAACTGTTATTTACACAGATTACCACTCAAAAACAAGTGCACCGCTTGCAAGTCCACCGCCAAAGGCTGCCAGTAATATTTTGTCGCCCTTTTTAAGTACACCGCTTCTGTTCATCTCGTCAAGAGCAATCGGAATGCTCGCACCGGATACGTTGCCGTATCTGTCAATGTTAACATACCATTTGTCAAGGTCAATACCCGTCTTTTTCTGGGCGAAGTCGATGATTCTTTTGTTAGCCTGATGTGGGACAACATGTGCTATGTTTTCCTTTGCAATACCGGCGTTTTCAAGAACCGCTGCAATGTCATGCGTAATAGAGTTTACCGCAAACTTAAAGGTTTCCTGGCCGTTCATAAACAGGTACGGACTTTCCGATTCCAACTGATAAAACGGAGAAGAGCCGTTTGTTGCGGGAATTTTAAGTACATCATCGCCGCCCTTTACATTGAACACGGACTCGTACAAACCTTCTTCGGTAGCCTCAAGCACCGCTGCAGCAGCACCGTCACCGAAGATTACGCAGGTTCCTCTGTCCGTCCAGTCGAGAAGCTTGCTCATTCTTTCTGCACAAACGATTAAAACTCGCTTTGCCTTGCCTCTGCATATGTAACCCATAGCGGTCTCAACTGCGAAAAGAAAGCCCGCACAGGCTGCACTTACGTCAAAAGCCATGCAGTCAGCACCTATTCTGTTCTGAATCATGCAGGCTGTAGACGGGCAGGCGGTGTCACCGGAGATGGTTGCCGTAACAATCAAATCAATGTCTGTGCCTTTAAGTCCTGCATTTTCCAGAGCGGCAAACGATGCTTTAGTACCCATATCCAGCGTTGTGTCGGTCTGACTGATACGTCTTTCCTTAATACCAACTCTTTTGGATATCCACTCGTCGTTAGTATCGACGAGCTTGGACAAGTCGTCGTTTGTAACAACGTTGTCGGGGACATAACTGCCTGTTCCAATAACTTTGAAATTCATAAAAATACTCCTTAAACTTAGTCAGTTTTAACTGTCCATAATGTTAGTGCCAATAAAAGGCAAAAGGTTACACTTTATTATAAAAAATTTTTATAAATATTCCTTTAACAATCTATATATTATTTTTTAAAGTAATGCCACATAATTACAGTGTTTTTGCTGTTTGGTTTGATTTTTTGTCGAATTATGCAAAAGCAAGCCAAAATATAGGTTATATGCCGGGAAAATTTCCTATGTAATAAAGACAAATACAGACAGGTTGTCTTTATCAACAGCAGGTTTTAGTCCTGTGTAACTATTTTGACAAATGATGGGCCAAAAAATATTGAGAAAGCAGTTCTTTTCAATTCATTCGCCTTGACACAAAAGCAACAAAATATTATAATTAAATTAGTAATATTTTGTGATAACTGAGAAGAGGTGGGCTCTTGCGAGAAGAATACGAGTATATTTACAGAAAATATTATAAGCAAACCTATCTCTTTCTTTTTAAAATGTGCAGAGATACTCACTTGGCAGAGGATTTGACACAAGAAACCTTTTATCAAGCATATCTGTCGCTACACCGCTTTAAGGGGAACAGTGATATTTTTACATTTTTGGCAGCTATTGCAAAACACACCTACTACCGCCATGTGAGGAAAAACAAGCAAGGTGAATCGTATGTCAGCTTGTCTGATGCTGAGGAGTTTTTTGGTGACAAGGAGAGAAGCGACCCCGAATATATAATAGAAAAGGCGGCAGTCAGTTCAAATATAAGAGCAATTATTGACAAAATGCCCGATAAGTACAGAGATGTTATAATATACAGGGTATATGCTGATATGAGCTTTGCACAAATAGCTGCGGCAATGAATATTACCGAGAACTCAGCTAAGGTGTTATTTTTTAGGGCAAAAAAGAAGATGCTGGAGGAATTAAAAAATGGAGATTTCATGTGATATAGCAATGGATTTGGTGGAGCTTTATACAAGTGAAACTGCGGGTCCGGACAGCACATCTGCGGTAAAGTCACACCTCAGACATTGTTCCGAGTGCAGAAGATATTACGAGGGATACAGAAAAAGCTTCAAAAAGGAAAGAGATATCTTCGCATCCGATATTCCCGATATAGACCCCAGCGAGAAGGAACTGAGCGAGAATGTTAAAAAGCTTTCAAAGAGAATCCGCAAAAGACGTATTCTTTCACGGATAACAAACAGTACCCTGTTGGGATTTGGTTCGGTTACACTGATTTTAGGCATAATTATCCTTATCCACAGTAAAAGAAAAGGTCACAGATAATTAAAGGTTAAAGGTGAAAAATGACGAACCAAGAATTAATATTTTTGTGAGCTATCGAGCTATATTGTTTTTCTTTTTTGTTTTTTAGATTGTACGTGCAGTGTATGTACATAGTTGAAAATCTAACAGCTCCACGGTATAGTACTGCATCTGAGAGCTGTATGTTAGATGATAAAGGAATTTGGTATGTGTATAGAATGTTATGCTGATGAAAATAGAGTGACGCCGTTATTAAATCCGTTTGACTGTTTGCAAAATCACACACAGTACATTTGCGGTACTTGTGGACGGTGCATTTGCATTGAACATGACCGGAAGCGTGGAGTACAACGGTGGAATTTCCCCTTTAAATCATTGGAAATTGCGAAGTTGTATTTACGCACTGCTGATTACAGCATGAAAAAGACATGTGGCATATATGAAATAAAAGCTGAAAACGGTAGGTATTCATACAAAATCTTTGCGGATATTAAGGGTCTGAATTCATATTTAAAAAGAAACGAAGGAAAGACGTGCATTAGCATGGCTCCTGTTTTTGCTTCAGAAGATTATATAGAATATGCAAAAACGCAAATACGGAAATTGACTTCTGATGAGATACAAAAGTATATGTCAGAGCGATAGCCTTCAGCTTATCTAACATAAACCGAGAAACAATTTTAAGCTATTTGCTGTTTTGTTTTTTAATTCATTATTCTGTTGTAAACCTGTAGATAAATGTTTAAAATTCCGTAATACTTATTGAAATTTTACAGATTTTATGGTATAACTATATAAGTCTAATATGGCAGAGATTGGCGTTTTCTGTCATCAGGTTAATATTGAGCAAGGAGTGTTGTATTAAGATGGGAGAAAACTTAATTAAGGGTTTTATCATTCTTCTTACAGGTGTCGTAGTTGTCTTTGCGGTTCTGTTGCTTCTTATCGGTATCATTACACTGTATGGTGCAATCGTGTATCGTATACAGAATAAGGGCGGTAATAAGAAAGAAGAAGACTCTGTCGAGGTTAAGTCTGAACCGAGTGCTGCTGTTGAGCAGGCAGTGGTTGAAGAAATTGAGCCGGAGGACGACGGTACTGTTCCGGGCGAAATCATTGCAGCTATTGCGGCGGCTGTTGAGGTTATTTTCGGTGAGGGTACGGTTAAGATAAAATCTGTTAAGAAATCGTCCAAAAGACGTTCAGCATGGAAGTCTGCAGGTATTGCTGAAAATACCCGTTCTTTCTAAATTTAGATTTTACTGTAAAGGAGAAGTGGTATCTTGGAAATCATAAATCAACTGTGGGAATCCATGAAATCCCTGTTTTTTGATTCTGCACTGGTACAGCTTGGCTGGCAGAATTATGTTATGATAGGAATTTCGTTATTTCTTGTATATTTGGCAATTCACAAAGAGTATGAACCCCTGGTTCTTTTGCCTATAGCAGTTGGTATGCTGCTGGTAAACCTATGTCCGAGCATTGCTCTTAACGGCGGTGAGAACGTTCTCTACACGTTGGAGGAGTATTTAAAGGCTCATCCGGGGGAAACTGAGGAAACGATTAAGTACGGTATTAAGATAATTGACGGAGTCAAGTATGTGAATTATGTTTCACAAAGCGGCGGTTTGCTTTATTACCTGTATCAGGGTGTAAAGCTTGGTATTTATCCTCCGCTTATCTTCCTTGGCATTGGTGCTATGACCGATTTCGGTCCTCTTATTGCAAATCCGAAAAGCTTTATTCTCGGTGCTGCCGCACAGATAGGTATCTTTATCACATTTATCGGTGCTGTTTTGCTTGGCTTTGATGTTAACTCAGCAGGTGCTATCGGTATTATTGGCGGTGCTGACGGTCCGACAGCTATCTATGTAACATCTATTCTAAAGCCTGAGATGCTTGGTCCTATTGCCGTTGCTGCATATTCGTACATGGCTTTGGTTCCGATTATACAGCCGCCTATTATGAAGCTTCTTACTACTAAGAAGGAACGTCAGATTGTAATGACTCAGCTTAGGCCTGTTTCTAGGCTTGAGAAAATTTTGTTCCCGCTTATCGTTATCATTGTAGTAGCATTGCTTCTGCCTGATGCAACTCCGCTTGTTGGTATGCTCATGTTCGGTAACCTCATGAGGGAGTCGGGTGTTGTTGACAGAATAGCAAAGACTGCTCAGAATGAGCTTATGAACATCATCACAATTTTCCTTGGTGTGTCCGTAGGTTCTACGGCAACAGGTCAGGTGTTCCTTTCTTGGAGTACAATTAAGATTATTCTTCTTGGTTTGTTTGCATTTATGGTAGGCACTGCTTGCGGTGTACTGTTTGGTAAGATTATGTGCAAGGCTACAGGTGGCAAAGTTAATCCTCTCATCGGTTCAGCAGGTGTTTCCGCTGTTCCTATGGCTGCCAGAGTTTCCCAAAGAGTTGGTCAAGAGGAGAATCCGTCAAACTTCCTGCTCATGCACGCTATGGGTCCAAACGTAGCAGGTGTTGTTGGCTCTGCAGTTGCAGCAGGTGTGTTGATTAGTTGCATACCTCACTAATCGGTTTGATTTATTAAGTTTAAAAATTAAAAGGGACTGTCGTTATGAACTGACCCCAAAAAGTTAGACAAAGTTTAAAAAGAAAATTTATACAAAGCG
>CAMWIZ010000093.1 GCA_947174455.1 uncultured Clostridia bacterium
GAGCCTTTTTGGTATAAGACAGGTGCTGTAGATGCGGTAACTTGTTCAACGCCTCTTGCACTTAATGCGGCAGGACAGTCAACGTCTTATACAGATCTTCTGTTGGGTACAACAGGCGGCTGTATGGGCGAAACCTGTGCCATTGCTTTAATACTCGGCGGTATTTATCTTATTGCAAGAAAAGTGATAAGCCCCGTTATTCCGCTTACATATCTCGGTACAGTTGCTGTTATGTCACTTCTGTTCGGTCAGGACGTAATATTCCAGCTTTTAAGCGGCGGTTTGCTGATTGGTGCTTTCTTCATGGCTACCGACTACACAACATCCCCTATCAACACAAAGGGCAAGGTTGTATTTGCAATCGGCTGCGGTATCCTGACATTCCTTATCAGGAACTTCGCAAATCTGCCTGAGGGTGTTTCTTTCTCAATTCTTATTATGAACATTCTTGTTCCTCTTATTGAGAGAGCAACCAACCCAAGACCGTTCGGAGAAAAGGAGAGTAAAAATGCCTAAGTTAAATGCAAAGGATATCCTAATTCCAACAGTCGCACTTGTTGTCATATGTGCAGTTACAACCGCACTGTTGGCAGGTACTAACGAAATGACTAAAGAACCCATCGCAGTTGCCGATGAGCAGAGCCGCAGACAGTCTATGGAGGCGGTTACTCCAAATGCAACTGCCGAGTTTGAGAAAATAGAGATAAGTGACTCCGCCTCTGAGTGCTATGCAGCAAAGGACGCTGACGGTAATATAATAGCCTATGCCGTTTCAACAGGTGCAAAAGGCTACGGCGGAACGATAAAGGTAATGACAGGATTTAACGCCGAGGACGGTTCGATTATAGCTGTAAATGTATATGACAACTCTGACGAAACACCCGGCCTTGGTGCAAAGACATCAGACGAAAAGTTCAGCGGTCAGTTTTCGGGAGAGTACACCGGAAGCGGCTTTGCAGTATCTAAGGATGCTGACAAAATGCCCGAAAACAAAACTGTAGATGCGGTAACAGGTGCTACAATATCCAGCCGTGCCGCAGTCAGTGCAGTAAACAACGCTGTTTCAATTTATAATGAGATAACCGGAGGTGACAAGTGATGGCAGAGAAAAAACCTCTGATTAAAGAATTTACAAAAGGCATAGTAAAAGAGAATCCTGTACTTTGTTTGGTTTTAGGTACTTGTCCGACACTTGCCGTAACAACAGGAGTTTCCAGTGCCTTGGGCATGGGTGTGGCTGCAACGGTTGTGCTTGTATGCTCCAATGCAGTAATTTCCGCACTTAGAAAGGTAATACCGGGTAAGGTTCGTATTCCTGCGTATATCACAATTATTGCGGCATTTGTTACTATAGTACAGATGCTTGTTAAGGCATATGCACCGTCGCTTAACGATGCTCTCGGAGTATATTTGCCGCTTATCGTTGTAAACTGCATTATTCTCGGCAGAGCAGAGATGTTTGCAAGCAAAAACAAGGTGCTGCCGTCTGTTCTTGACGGTTTGGGCATGGGTATCGGCTTTACCGCAGCTCTGTTCCTTATGGGAAGTATAAGGGAAATTCTCGGAGCAGGCACATGGCTCGGACTTAACATTCCGATTATCAGCAGCAACCCGATTTTGATATTTATACTTCCTCCGGGAGGCTTCTTTGTTTTCGGTATGCTTATAGCTATAGCAAACAAGCTTAACAACAAAACTGTCCAGCCTGAAGAGGTTGGATGTGCAGGCTGTCCGATGAGCGACAAATGTAGCAAGGTTAAGGGAGAGGAGTGTGCGGAATGAGTTTTACCAATTTGGTTGGAATTTTTCTTGCGGCAATACTTACAGAAAATTATATACTTGTAAAATTCTTTGGTATATGCCCGTTTTTGGGAGTTTCAAAAAAGCTTAATACGGCACTTGGCATGAGTGCCGCCGTTACATTCGTAATGGTATTGGCTACAGCAGTAACATGGCCGATATATACATATCTTCTCGTACCAAACGAACTTGATTACCTGCAAACAATAGTATTCATACTTGTTATAGCAGGCTTGGTTCAGCTTGTTGAGATTGTCATGAAGAAGTATATGCCTCCGCTTTACAATGCTCTTGGAATTTACCTTCCGCTTATTACAACAAACTGTGCGGTACTTGGCGTAACAATGCTTGTGCTTGACAAGGGTGCTTCGGACGCTAGCTTTGGATATGTTGCTTCGCTTGTCAATGCATTCGGTGCAGGTATAGGCTTCCTTGTTGCCATGATAATGTTTGCAGGTGTGCGTGAGCGTTTGGAAAACTGCGACATTCCAAAAAGCTTACAGGGACTGCCCATTACATTGGTTGCGGCGGCTCTCGTTGCCTGCTCGTTCTTAGGCTTCAGCGGTATTGTTGATAAGCTTTTAGTATAAGGAGGGAATAACATGAGCGGTATTTTAACAGCGGTTGTTTTAGTAGTGGCTATCGGTTTGATAGTTGGCTTGGTTCTTGCTGTGGCGTCGATTCTTATGGCAGTTCCCGTTGACGAAAAGGCTGTTGCCATTGAGGAACAGCTTCCCGGTGCAAACTGTGGTGCCTGCGGTTTTTCCGGTTGTTCAGGCTATGCGGCTGCCCTTTCAAAGGGCGAAGCAAAGCTTGGCCTTTGCTCGGTTGGCGGTCAGGCGGTGGCAGATGCCATCGCACCGATTATCGGTGCAGACAGCGTGGAAACAATTCCCCAAACGGCGGTTGTTCACTGCAACGGCAGCGATGACAATACTTCTAAGGGAATGAGATATCAGGGTATAGAGTCCTGTTTGGCTGCAACTCAGCTATATGCAGGTATGGGTGATTGCAGTTACGGCTGTATCGGTTTCGGTGACTGCATGAAAGCTTGTGAATACAACGCAATTACGGTTTGTAACGGTGTTGCGGCTGTTAATTCCAACCTGTGCAGAGCCTGCGGTGCCTGTGTTAAGGCTTGCCCGAAAGGACTTATCAGAATTGAACCTAAAAAACCTCATGCAGTTGTAAAATGCAGTAACTGTGACAAGGGTGCATTGACAAGAAAGTCCTGTAAGGTGGGCTGCATTGGTTGTATGAAGTGCGTCAAGGTCTGTGAAAACGGTGCGGTTAAGGTTGAGAATTTCCATGCAATAATTGACCCGGACAAATGTACAGGCTGCGGTAAATGTGCAGAGGGCTGTCCACAGAGTATTATTGAAATGATGTTTGTATAAGGTGAAGCTCTCCCCTATCTCCAGAGGGAATAAGCAAAATTTTTTAATAACACCTAACGGTAATAATCCAGCATACGCTGCTGATTATTACCGTTTTTCTTTGCATTGACTACTGTTAACTCGCCTATTCCAAAGAAAGCAATATAAAAAAGCTACACCGAGAAAGTACTTCGGCGTAGCTTTTTTACATGATTTTTCACATAATATGATATAACTTTAGTTTTCGTCGATTACATAAGAAGATGAAGCCGGCAGTCCAAGCTGCTCCATTACAAGCTCCTCTTTCTCTCTCATATGTACCCTTTCCATGCCCGTTTCATGGTCATAGCCGAGCAGGTGCAGCACTGAGTGTGCCGTCAGGTACCCCACCTCTCTCTGCAATGAATGTCCGTAAAGCTCCGCCTGATCCACTGCTTTCTCCATAGAGATAACAACGTCACCAAGCATTTTTGCTCCTGTAGTCGGATCTATGTCGTATACACCGTTTTCTCCCAATGGGAAGGAAAGAACATCGGTCGGCATATCCTTATCCCTGTACTGCTTGTTCAGCTTGTGTATCTCGTCATTATCAACAAATGTCACGCTTATTTCAGCCGAACCTTCAAAATTCTCAAGCTTGAGAACCGCCGTACAGCACCTGCGTAAAAGCATACGCATACCTGTGGGTATTTTCACTTTTTTCTGCTTATTTGTAATTATTACTCTTATCTTCTCGGTCATTTGTTATGCCTTGCCTCCTCTAATTTAGCATACGCCTTAATTATATCCTGTACCAGCTTATGACGTACAACGTCCTTCTCACTAAAGGACACCTGTGCTATGTCATTGATATTTTTTAAAACCTTTATACATTCCTTTAAACCGCTTCTGTTCCCGTTTGGCAGGTCAATCTGAGTTATATCACCCGTTATAACCATTTTTGAATTAAAGCCCAAGCGTGTAAGGAACATCTTCATTTGTTCACCGGTTGTGTTTTGTGCCTCATCAAGAATAATAAAGCTGTCGTCAAGGGTTCGTCCACGCATATAGGCAAGCGGTGCAACCTCTATATTGCCACGCTCAACGTAGCGTTGGTACGTTTCTGCACCCAGCATATCAAATAAGGCATCATACAGCGGACGTAGATAAGGGTCAACCTTACTCTGTAAATCTCCGGGAAGAAAGCCGAGCTTCTCACCCGCCTCCACAGCCGGTCTTGTCAAAATAATTCTGTTTATCTCGTGTGCCCTGAATGCCGTAACCGCCATTGCAACCGCAAGGTAGGTCTTACCTGTTCCCGCAGGTCCAACACCAATAGTTATGGTGTTGTTCTTTATGGCATTGCAGTACTGCTTCTGCCCTATGGTTTTCGGCTTGATCGGTTTACCCTTTGCCGTTATGCAAATACAGTCACCTGCAAGCTCCGACAGCTTGGACTCGCTCCCCTCATTGACAAGCGACAGACAGTATCGTACATTCTGCTCACTGAGCGTTTCACCCTTGTTTATAAGCGACAGCAGACTTTCTATTGCCTTGCAAGCATTGGATACTCCCTCAGCCTCGCCTGATACTTTAAGTTCAGACCCACGCACTATAACTCTTACGTCATATTCATGCTCAATTATCTTGATATTCTCGTCAAAGCTTCCGAACAGCATTACCGCCTGTTCCATGCGTTCAATATTTATAATCTGCTCAATCACCCATCCACCTCTTTCCGTAATATAGCATTGTCGGCAACTGGAAAAGTGTCAAAAATACACGTAAAAAGTCCCAAAATGCAAATTAATAAAATACTGAGTATGATTATAGCACAAT
>CAMWIZ010000094.1 GCA_947174455.1 uncultured Clostridia bacterium
CCTTATAGTTAATAATAACTATTCATTCGTCCTGTTATATTTTATCCTATTTTAGGCAATTTTACAAGTGCTTTAATTAAATTTTATTATCAAGTGCCATGCTTTTAACAAAAATTTACTTTTTGTTAAAAAATAAAAACAACTCATGAACGCATCATATAAAAAAATTACATATATACTGCTATTACTGTATATTTCTTGTTGACAAAATTCCGTTAAACATTTAAAATAAATATAAGGTTGTCGTTATTAAGCGATATAGGCCATGGGTGTATATTACAGTAAGGGCTTTGCTTTTTGCGATTATCTCGGAACTTGTATGTTCCTACTTTATAATTGGACTCTTTGAGGCCGTTTTTTATATATGCTTGTTTTGATTTGTTGCAATAAATCAAGCAGTTATTTATTTTCTGTGTTTTTTTGTTTATTTATGTATATTCTCAATTTGCCTTGTGCGGATATTTCAATATACAACGTAGTAACCACTTTGAAAACTGAATAACCTTTTAACTTTACGGGTTGAAGTGCATATTTATAAGCGGCACCGGAGTTGATTATTATTGGATTATGAAATTCAAAAAATCTAACAAGGAGGTGTCAGACTATGCAACTTTGGTTGGCAATTCTGCTTATTGTGCTTGTTGGCATAACCAGCGGTATAGCGGCATTTTTGGCGGGTGTGAATCACCGCAAAAAGATAGCCGAGGCTGAAATAGGTTCTGCCGAACAGGAAGCTAAACGCATTGTGGACGAAGCAGTCAAGGAAGCAGAAGCCAAGAAGAAGGAATTTGTCCTGGAGGGAAAGGACGAGGTTCACCGTTTTAGAACAGAGTCCGAAAAAGAGCTTGCAGCAAGACGCAAGGAAGTACAGCGTCAGGAACGCAGAGTTCAGCAAAAGGAAGAAACTCTTGACCGCAAGATGGATAATCTTGAGAAGAAAGAGGAAAATATCGCCAAAAAGCTGAAGCAAGCTGAGGAAAAGCTCTCAGAGGCAGAATCAATTAAGAAGAGTGAGTTCGATATTTTAGAGAAGATTTCAGGCTTCACAGTCGAACAAGCCAAGGAATACCTGCTCTCAAATCTTGAGCAGGAGCTTACACACGAAAAAGCAGTCAAGATTATGGACTATGAGCAGCAGCTGCGAGATGAGTCCGAAAAAAAAGCAAGAAACATTATATCTCTGGCAATTCAGAGATGTGCGGCGGACCATGTGGCGGAGGCGGCAGTATCTGTTGTGCCGTTGCCTAATGACGAAATGAAGGGTCGAATTATCGGACGTGAGGGCCGCAACATAAGGGCCATCGAAACACTTACGGGTGTTGATCTTATTATTGACGACACACCGGAAGCGATTACGCTTTCGTGCTTTGAGCCGGTCAGGAGAGAGGTCGCAAGACTTGCACTTGAAAAGCTTATTTCTGACGGACGTATTCATCCGGCAAGAATTGAAGAAATGATTGATAAATCTCGCCGAGAGGTTGATGCCATCATCAAGGAAGAGGGCGAGCGTGCCGTTATTGAAGTCGGCGTAAACGGTATACACCACGAGCTTGTTAAGCTTTTGGGACGTCTGCGTTACCGTACAAGTTACGGTCAAAACGTACTCAACCACTCTATTGAGGTTGCATACCTGTCGGGTATGATAGCAAGCGAGTTGGGCATGGATCCCACCCTCGCAAAGAGAGCAGGACTTTTGCACGATATCGGTAAGGCTCTCGACCATGAAATTGAGGGTTCGCATATTGAAATTGGTGTTGATGTTGCAAGAAAATTTAAGGAGAGCGAGCAAGTTATCCACGCTATTCACGCTCACCACGGAGATGTTGAAGCAAAGACAATTGTCGCTTGTATAGTACAAGCTGCGGACGCCATCTCTGCGGCACGACCGGGTGCAAGACGTGAAAACCTTGAAAATTACATCAAGAGATTGCAAAAGCTTGAGGAGGTTGCGTCCTCGTTTGAGGGTGTTGAACGTTCCTTTGCTATTCAGGCAGGCCGTGAGATAAGGATTATGGTTAAGCCTGAGATTGTCAACGATGAACGTATGATTCCGTTGGCAAGAGAAATTTGTAAAAAAATTGAAACTGACCTTGATTATCCGGGTCAAGTTAAGGTTAATATCATAAGAGAATCAAGAGCTATTGACTACGCAAAGTAATTTAGTTGAAAACGGTTGCACTGCGTAGCTGTGTAAAACAACTTGATAAAAGGTGATATAAAGCCGTACATCTTATAAACAAAGATGTACGGCTTTTTTATGCCCATTTTTTAACGCTTTCGGAATGTGAAATTCGCTGCTGTTCTGTGTTAGTTATCTTGCTGTGATGCGAAGCTTATGAAGTTTTGGTCAAGCTTTTTCGAAAGCTTGTGGTTTCCAAAGGCAAGGTCTTTGGTCGATGGCTTGCAGGCCGTCGAAACACCCTCATTATACTCTTTTTTTCCTGAGATATGAGCCTTGCGGTATGGGTTTGTCAGTTTTGATATAAAGCTTTTCCATTGCGTGTGGGGTACTTTCAACCGTTTGACCGTATTCGTTCTTTATCTCGTCCACTTTAACCTCAAACGACATTCCGCCCGGAGGTAAAATATCAAGTGTATCGCCTGTGAAAAACTTGTTTCTCTGAGTAATTATTGTGCAATCGTCTGTGCTTCCCTCACACATAGCAACAACATCGTACTCCCTTATATAACCGCCGTTACCTGTTACCTGCCCCGGCTCTGAACCGAAAAAGAATCCTGTGTTGTACTCTCTGTGACTTACTTTATTTACCTCTTCCTTTATCCATGGTGCAAGAGTGTAGCTGTCCCCCATGCGGATATAATCCCTAAGAGCATTACTGTACGCATTGGTGATGACAGATGTATAATATGCGGACTTTGCTCTGCCCTCTATCTTCAAGCTTGTTACGCCCGCCTGCAAAAGTTCGGGAATATGCTCTATCATACACAGGTCACGGGAGTTATACAGGAATGTTCCCTTATCGTTCTCTTCAACGGGAAAGTATTGTCCCTCTCGGTTTTCCTCATACAAATGGTACTTCCATCTGCAAGGCTGGGCACAGTCACCGTGGTTTGCATCTCTGCCCGTCATGTAGCTTGAAATCAGGCATCTTCCTGAGAAGGAAACACACATAGCACCATGTACAAAAACCTCTATTTCCAAATCTGACGGAATTTTTGCACGGATTTCTGCAATTTCATCAATAGTCAGTTCTCTGGCAAGCACAACTCTGCTCGCACCCATATTGTACAGCACGTTTGCCGTTTCATAATTGACTATACCTGCCTGTGTAGAGACATGACATTCAACATTTGGTGCATATTTTTTTGCAAGCTCCATTACACCCAAATCGGCAATGATAAACGCATCTGCACCCAAATCCTGTGCAGTTGACAAAAAGCGTGGAAGCTCTGCAAGTTCCTTGCTTCTCGGCAGAATATTGCAGGTAATATAAACCTTTACCCCTCTGTTGTGGGCATACTCAATACCCTTTGCAAGGTTTTCATCATTAAAATTCTTTGATGCGGTTCTCATACCGAACTGTTCCCCTGCAAGATATACCGCATCCGCACCAAACTGTACTGCTGACATCAAGCAATCTATATCACCGGCAGGTGATAAAACCTCATATTTCTTTCTCATAAACATATCCCCCTGATATTTTTTACTAAACACCGTTTACATGCATCAAAAGCACTGCCGTTAAAACCTAACGATACTATAATTTATATTTTCAACTTAAAACGGCACCCACAAAAAGCGGTAGGTGCCGTTTAATATAAAAAACTTAATCCAATCCTGCAAGCATCATATTATAGTTATGATTCTCAAGAGTATTAGCATAGTAAGCCTTAGCCGGACTGTCGTCAGTTGCCGCCTTGTGGCAGAAGTAGTAGTTTGTTGACTCCTCAGGATAGAGTGCCGCATTTATTGCATCTAAACCCGGATTGCAAACCGAACCTGCCGGAAGACCCTCTATCTCATAGGTATTATAGCGACTCTTGAATCCGTTCGGGACAGTCGCCTGCTTATATGGATAATACATGGTAGGGTCAGAACCCAATGTGCCGTTAATATTCTCATTCCATACTGTATATCCACCGGTATTTAAAGTAGCCAAACGGTTATGAAGTACAGATGAAATCTTGTACATATCATTAACATCAGCAGCCTCTGACTGAATCATTGAAGCGAGTATCATAACTTCGTCCATAGTCATGTTTTGCTTTGCCGCCTGCTCCTCAATTGTAAGCCTTTCGTATTTCTTGGTTTTCTTGGAATCGGAGTCCGTGTCCTCAGTATAATTCCCGTTGTTCTCGTCCTCTTTAACCTCTATCCTCTGCTTTGTGTAGTATACCCTTGCTTCATAGTTATTAAGAAAACGATATATAGAGTTTGCTGCACTCTCACCTTGATAGAAATCATAGGTATCTGGGAATAGGTATCCCTCCAACTTGTAGTAAACACTGCCAAGCTGCGTTCTGCCATTTGCAAGGAAAGAAAAGTCTTCATCAAATTGATCGGAATTACAAAGCTCTAAGAACTCGTCCTTGTCACAGACCTCGTTTTCCGCCAAAATATCAGCTATTTCCAATACGGTCATACCCTCAGTAAACTGGAGTGTAACTATATCCACACGGTTATTATTGGACTGCAAGTAGTTAATAATAGCCTCATAGTCCATATTATTCTTCATCTCGAATGTACCCTTTGTAAAATCAAAGCCTGACTTTGTAACACTGGCATAAAGCTTGAAGTAATTCGAGTTGGATATAACACCGTTTTCCTCCAGTATTTCGGTGACGGTATCTAAATTTGCATTTTCGGGAATAGAAATAATGACATTCTTGTCTTCACCACGGTTTCTGCCCAATAAATCATTTATGCCGACAAGCAGAACCTGTGCAACAAAAAATCCCAGCAAAACAACCATGACCAGCCAAACGACCTTAAAC
>CAMWIZ010000095.1 GCA_947174455.1 uncultured Clostridia bacterium
GTAATTGCATTTTCCCTTTTTACTGTTTTGCACATTTATATTTAGCTTACAGATAAAAAACCATTTAATGGGGGAATGTAAGGTTTTGGTAGGAAGCAATCAGACTTTTCCACACCAAAGAGTTTGATTGTGGATAACTCGCTTCGAGTGTTTCTGCCAAGGTGTAACTGACAGTAAGAGAAGAATAATCAAATTTAGAGGGCTTTCTTTGCTAAATATTCCCAAAGTGCTGTTCCAAAAACTTTGCCACTGCATCGTCATTATTTGTGCCGATTATACCGCTTGCAATTTGTTTTAATTTTGGGTCTGCATTGGCAACCGCATAACATTCGTCAGATATGTTGAACATTGGTATGTCGTTTATTGCATCGCCAAAGGATATTACCTTATCGCAGTCGAAAAGCCTCTTTAACTGCAACACAGCATTGGCTTTGGTAGCGGAATTTGGCAAAACCTCAAGCCACTGGTACCCGCTGTAGATGTCTTTATGAAAAAAACAGTTATATTTTTCCTTTAGTTTGTCATATGCAGGCTGTAAGTGTTCTTCGTTGCCTATACAGGTAAAGTAAAACTTTTCGCCTGCCATGATATTGTCGTTTGACTTCAAAGGTCGTGTGCGTTTATCGTTGTATTTTTCCCTTGAACGTATAAACTCTGCCGTTGGGGTGTTTACCTTGGTTTTTATATAAGAAAACCTCTCAACATTGTCGATGAGTGCATAAACTATGGGATGTATGCTGTTTTGGGTTAACACCGTATAAATTTCAGTTGCTTCGCCGTCAGTAAAGGTGTTGGTCTTTATGCGTTCGCCTGTTTCGTTATCAACTATAAATGCTCCGTTATATACTATTAGCGGTATCTTTGCTATTAGTCCGTGTGTTGCCTTGCTTGACGTGTAAACAGACCTTGCCGTTGCGTAGGAAAATATCATCCCCTCATTTGCAAGTCTATTTATTACCTTACAGCTATACTCCGAAATTTGTTCGTCACTGTGCAGAAGTGTTCCGTCCAAATCAGATACATAAAGCGTTTTGCCCACAGTAATCAGCTCCCTTAATTGATTGTTTTACGACATTATATCAATCGTGTAAAAATAAGTCAAGCAAGGTCCGTCCCTTTTCGCATAAAAATATTCTTTTGACGGCAACGGTCAATATCAGTCGAATCCTGCATAAACCACTGTGCATTTCTACATAAATTTGGGTTAAATTTTAGTAAACATCAACATTTATGTGCTTGCAACAAAAGGCTGTTTATGGTAACATATAAGGTGTGTTATTAACTACTTAAAGAAAAATAAAGGAGTTCCTACTATGTGCGGTATATGCGGATTTACCGGCGAGATTGTGGATCAGAGTAATATTGTCCGTAGAATGGCTGATGTCATTACTCACAGAGGTCCTGATAGCGACGGTTACTATACAGATGATAAAATTGCAATGGGTTTTCGCCGACTGAGCATTATAGATCTTGATGCAGGTCACCAGCCTATATATAATGAGGATAAGAGCATGGTTCTTACCTTTAACGGTGAGATATATAACTATAAGGTTCTCAGACGTGAGCTTATTGAGCTTGGACACAGTTTTTACACTCAGGCAGACAGCGAGGTTCTTATTCACGGCTTTGAGGAATGGGGCGAAAAGCTGCTCGACCGTTTAAGAGGTATGTTTGGCTTTGCCATATATAACAAAAAGGACGGTTCATTGTTTGTAGCAAGGGACTTTTTCGGAATAAAGCCAATGCATTATGCTGTGGTTGACGGACATTTTGTTTACGGTTCTGAGATTAAGAGCATTTTGGAGTTTCCTAAGTATAAAAAGAAATTCAATGCAAGGGCATTGGACAACTATCTGTCGTTTCAGTACGCACTTCCTCCGGAAACTTTCTTTGAGGGTATTTACTGCCTGCTTCCGGGACATTACCTGTGGTACAAAAACGGTGAGGTTACTACTACAAGGTATTGGGAGGCAAGTTTTGAGCCGGATAACTCGCTGACAGAAGAGAAGGCTGTTGATGAGATTGAGCAGGTTTTTGAGGATTCTGTAAATGCCCACAAAATAAGTGATGTTGAGGTTGGCTGTTTCTTGTCGAGCGGAGTTGACAGCAGCTATGTTTCCACGTATTTTGCGGATCAAAAGACCTTTACGGTTGGTTTTGATTTTGGCGAAAAGTACAATGAAATTGACTGGGCAAAGGGTCTTTCAGAGAAAATCGGCGTTGACCATAAGTATAAGATTATTTCCAGCGAGGAGTTTTGGGGGAATATCCGCAAGGTTCAGTATCATATGGATCAGCCGCTTGCCGACCCGTCATGTATTGCACTTTATTTTGTTTCTAAGCTCGCAAGCGAGTATGTTAAGGTTGTATTGTCGGGCGAGGGTGCTGACGAGCTTTTCGGCGGTTATACTATCTACAACGAGATTAACTCCTTGCGTGGCTATCAAAAGCTTCCGCTTTGGCTTAGAAAGGCACTTGCAGGAATAGTCCGCCCCTTGCCTAAGTTTAAGGGCAGGAACTTTATCTTGCGTGGTGCTTTGAGTGTTGAGGAGAGATTTATCGGCAACGCATTTATGTTCAACAAGAAAGAAAAGCAGAAGATTTTAAAGGACGGTTCTATCGCACACGAGCCGCAGGAGTACACAAAGAAGTATTATGACAGAGTTAAGGATTATGACGATATAACAAAGATGCAGTATCTTGACATTAACACCTGGATGGTGGGAGATATCCTATTAAAGGCGGACAGAATGTCCATGGCAAACAGTTTGGAATTGCGTGTTCCGTTCCTTGACAAGGAAGTGTTTAAGGTTGCAAGTAAAATTCCTTATCAGCTGCGTGTAAATAAGGAAAACACAAAGTATGCAATGCGTAAGGCGGCATTGCGTCATATGCCCAAGGCAAGTGCCGAGAAAAAGAAGCTGGGTTTCCCCGTACCGACAAGAGTTTGGTTAAAGGACGAAAAGTACTACAATATTGTTAAGGATACGTTTAACTCGGAAACAGCCAAAAAGTTTTTCAACAGTGAAGAGCTTATAAAGTTCCTTGATGACCATAAGAACGGTAAGGAAGATAACAGTCGTAAGGTATGGACCGTGTACATCTTTATTGTGTGGTACAATATTTACTTTGGCGATGCGGACAAGGTTACTGCCCCTGAGGGATACGAACCGCCTAAGGATAAGTGATTTATTAACAGTTTTATAAAATGAAGATAACGAATAAGAGCCGTTGCAAACTTTCGCAGCGGCTCTTGTTTCTGAATTTAATAAAGAATAATGCTTTTTTGAATATAGTTAAGCTGTACATAAAAAATAATAACCGCCCACACTTTCCACGGTTGGCGGTTATTATTTAACCAAAACTACTGGGAGAAACCGCTTATCACAGTTATCTTCCTTTTAACTATATTATATCAGAACGCCAGAAAATGTCAAGAAAAAAGTTGCAGGGCAAAATGATATTGGGAATTGCTCCTGACCCTTATGTTTCTAATTACATTTCCATTTAATTGACAAAGCAATACAAAATGTGCTAAAATATATGTGGATACCTGCATATACGGTAGGCGGTTTCTCCCTGAAAAGGGAGGTGATAACTATGTCAACAGGTGAATTGTATCAATTCATTATCATGGTGACAAACGTTGTCGCTCTTGTTTATACGATTTATAAAGATCGTAAGAATAAGAAATAAATTATTCTTTAGTACAAATTTGTACATAAAAATAATAACCGCCTCTCTCTCAAAATCGGCGGTTATTATTAACTCAAGATAAACCGGGAGAAACCGCTTATCACAGGTATCTTCCTTTTAACTATATTATATCAGAACGCCAGAAAATGTCAAGAAAAAAGTTGCAGGGCAAAATGATATTGGGAATTGCTCCTGACCCTTATGTTTCTAATTACATTTCCATTTAATTGACAAAGCAATACAAAATGTGCTAAAATATATGTGGATACCTGCATATACGGTAGGCGGTTTCTCCCTGAAAAGGGAGGTGATAACTATGTCAACAGGTGAATTGTATCAATTCATTATTATGGTGACAAACGTTGTCGCTCTTGTTTATACGATTTATAAAGAGCGTAGGAATAAGAAATAAATTATTCTTTAGTACGAATTTGTACATAAAAATAATAACCGCCCCTCTACCAAAGTTGGCGGTTATTATTTAACCAAAACAACCGGGAGAAACCGCTTATCGCAGGTATCTTCCTCTTAATCACATTATATCAGAATGCAAGAAAATGTCAAGGGTGAATAAACAACTCTGTATATTTTTGTAACAGACTTGCGTAGTCGTGTTAGTCAGCAGGTTTGTTTATTTGCAGTACAATGTAAATACATAGTATATAATATTAATATTAATACAGCACCGCAAACGGTAATTCGTGCGGTGCTGTATTTGTTTTTTATATAGCGTTTTACAGGAACACATAAAAGAGGGAATAGTCGTAAAAAATAATAGCAGTACGTTGGTTGTGTTGTAGAGTGGAAAATTACACAAAAAGAAAGCCGAGCATAAACTCGGCTTTCATGATTAATGTAATTTTTAAGTAATTAGATTACATTGTAGCAAGATCTGCAACCTTTGCAGTAGTTAGATCAGTACCAGTACCTACTGCATTAGTGTAATTACCACCGCAAACCACAGCACTTCCGTTAATCCATTCAATCGTATAATTATCACCGCCTATTGTTCTTGGAGATACAACAGTGGCAGGGAGATTATTCTCAGTAAGGACATCTGCAACTTCAGCAACATCCGCTGTCTTACTATTATACTCTGTAACCTTGTTAGATGTTAAATAAGTATTTACTGCTTCTTTAAGGATCATGTCAACTGTTGCACAGTCAGACTCCATTGTAGAAATCTTAGAACTGTTGATTGTTGTTGTGATTACAGGGATTGCGATTGCTGCCAAGATTGCGAGGA
>CAMWIZ010000096.1 GCA_947174455.1 uncultured Clostridia bacterium
GAAATATAAAGCTGAACTGTACCGCCGCATATTAAAAAATATAGAAAATGAGATTTAATCAAATAATTGATAAGCAAACAATAGTTTATAATGTGATTTATAAAGAAAGCGGGTTATTCCGCTATACATAAATTCTATGAACCGTTTTACTTTGATTTTTACAGTTTTCTTAAAAAATTTGTCACTTTTTGCTATATTTAACTTTGCTAATTTTTGCATAATGCGGATTGAATATACTGCAGAAATATGGTAGTATTTGATGATAAGATTTAATGGAAGTGATAGAATGGAATTTAAAGATACTTTTGCACAATACTTAAATAGAGTTACTAGGCTGAAAGAGCAACTTGACGATCTTACTGAAGAAGCGACAAAAAATGCTCTAATTATGCCGTTTTTCTCAATGCTTGGATATGATGTATTTAATACTGATGAATTTATGCCGGAGTTCGTTTGCGATGTTGGTACAAAAAAAGGAGAAAAGGTGGATTATGCATTATTGAAAGATGGTGAGCCTGTTATTTTAATTGAAGCAAAAAGAGCAGGTATGAAACTACAAAAACAACAGCAAAGTCAGCTGTATAGATATTTTACTGTTAACCGTTGCCGGCTTGCTGTGTTGACCAACGGAATTACATATCAGATATTCAGTGATATTAACGTTCCAAACATTATGGACGATGAGCCTTTTTTGTCTTTTAATTTATTAGAGGACGATCCCGCAATTTATATGTCCGCTGTTAAACAATTTAGTAAGGAACAGTTCGATATAAAAAACATTTTATCAAAAGCTATTTTTCAGAAATACGAGAAAGTTGTAATAAAAACTTTACAACAAGATCTTCTATCTCCAAGCGATGAGATAGTCAAGTATTTTTTGCTACGTCCTGAAATAAAAACGGGCAACAGAATTACATCTCAAATGATAGAGAAACATAGAGAGATCACAAAAAAAGCAATGCAGAAAGTTTTTGGTGCGGTTATAAACAATAACGCATTATCGCAAAATACAGAAAATCTGAGTATAAATGCTAAAAATGATGTTACAAAAATTGAGACATCTTCTCAACAAGAGATTATTCAGCCTACTTTATCGCCTATCGAGCAGATAAAGGCTACTCTTACAGAATACCAATTACAAGACGAAGATAACCCAAACTTTTTTAGACTACATGTTTACAACTCCAGTGGTAAAAAGCTTGGTATAGTCAAGATATTAAAGCCGGATATGAACATTCAATTTAAAATTCCCGGCAATCCTACTATGTATGAAATTAACTCTGTTGAAGAAATAAAAAGTTATTTATAATTCAGTTGAAAATTTTGTCAATAAATGATATAGTTTTCTTATCTAATATTATTCACAAAAGGAGATTATATTATGACTGACAATGAAATTAACACTCAGACAGAATGCTGTAAACAAGGCATCAGACTCACCGAAGAGGAAATAGCATTATTATTCGACTATCGGCTTGCGACTGAGGAACAACGTAAGAAAATACGAGAGTTTGTTGAAAATTTCAACAAATAAAAAACCGCCCCTACCGACTGCAATCAGTAAGGACGGCAACCACACAACGGGTGCGTGGCAAGAAATTTATGCAAATACAGTATATCACACCCTTGTAAAAATTGCAACCACTTTTTTACAAGGGATTTTTGCACCTTTTTTAGAATGGAGGTATAATATGCCAATTAACAAAATGACAGATAAATCAGGAAAAGTGATAAAAAAAGACGGCAAAGTCAAGTACACAGTCAAGGTTAATTATGTTGACCAAAGAGGTGAATATAAACAGATAAAGCGGATAGTGTACGGATCCGACGAAGCTAAGCAAATCGAACGTGAGTTGTTATATTCCGTTAAGCAAGAACCGATTGCGGCCAAGATGACGGTACAGCAGCTTTATGATGAGTACATAAGGGCAAAAAAGCATGAAGTCAGAGAAAGTACATTGAATAAAACTGAACAAGTACTAAAACTGCATATTTTACCTTACTTAGGAAAAATAAAACTTGACAAACTAAACATACAAATCTTACAGCAATGGAAACAAACTATCAATGAGGGTGACTATCAAATCAGAACAAAACAAAATTTCTACAAAGAATTTCGTGCGTTTCTAAACTACGCTGTAAAAATGGAGTATCTACCAAGTAATCCTATAATAAAAGTTGGGAATTTCAAAGCTCCTCTAGAATTTAAAAAGGAAATGGACTTTTATACCCCCGAAGAGTTTACTAAATTTATTCGCATTGCTAAAGACTCAGCGGAAAAAAGCAATGATATTATTGAGTGGAGTTATCATCTATTTTTCTGTATCGCATACTATGCCGGAATGAGAAAAGGAGAAATTTTCGCACTAACTTGGAATGACATAAAAGACGGTGAAATACATATAACTAAAAGTCTAACTCAAAAACTGCAAGGTGAGGATCGCATTACTCCACCAAAAAACAAGAGTTCTATACGCAGCATTCAAATTCCAACCCCCCTTTCAAAAGTATTTAATAAACACAAAAAGAGATGTCAAGAAATTGACGGTTTTTCGGAAAATTCATATGTTTGCGGAGGAATACGACCACTGAGGGATACTACTGTTGAACATAGAAACGGTAAGTTTGCAGAACAAGCAGGGATTAAAAAAATACGACTACACGATTTTCGGCACTCTCACGCATCACTTCTTGCAAATAACGGAATCAATATTCAAGAGATTGCCCGACGGCTTGGACATTCTGATGCCAGTGTTACTTTACAGGTTTATTCCCATCTATACCCAAAAGAATCAGAACGGGCATTAACAGTTTTGGATTCGGTTGAAATGGATTAACAAAAAAGAACTATACATTAAGTTCAAAGACCTGATTGTATAGTTCTTTTTCTTTACCAAAAAGCTCATTATCATAACTAATTCGGACTTTTCTCGGACTTTTTAAAAACAAAATCTCGAAAAATCGCATAATCACTGAACTTTTTGTATATATGGTGGAGGCGAGGGGAATTGAACCCCTGTCCGAAAGTCACTTGCCAAGGCTTTCTACGAGTGTAGCCGATGATTTAGGATTCCCCAAAAAGCACGCCGGTCGGCAGGCTTGCTTCATCGGTAGTCTTTAATACATGGACAGGGTCAAGACAATCCTCCTGTACACGTTCACCACTGTTCGACGCCCTTATTTAAGCCGTGGTACTCTTAAACAGGACGAGCTGCGTTAGGCAGCTAAGGCAACTGTATTGTTGTCGTTTAATTTTAAAGCTGCGGATTTTATAGCGGTTCCGCACCGCTACTCGCTTACCAAGGTTCACAACCCCCGTCGAAACCTTTACGCCCCCTTATATATTGCGTATATTACTCAATTTATTCAACTTTTATTAAAAATATCGTCAATAGGTTTGAAATTAAAGCTTCTATTCCAATTTACCGCAAAAGCATTTTTCCTATTCATGTCACCATCAGGTTACGATTTGTCAACCTGTACTGCAAATTCACAAGTATCATCTCTTAAAACGTTCCTTCATGGTTCGTTCTATATCTCTTTTGGCAGTACGCTCTGCCATATCTGCTCGCTTGTCATACAGTTTTTTACCCTTGCACAAACCCACCGAAACCTTAACTCTGCTTCCTTTGAAGTACAGTGATAACGGTATCAGTGAGTACCCGTCCTGTTTTACCAGTCCGAACAGATGCATTATTTCCCGTTTGTGCATAAGCAGTTTTCTCACTCTTAGAGGGTCTTTGTTGAATATATTCCCCTGTTCATAAGGACTGATGTGCATTGCATTGATGAATATTTCTCCGTCAATTATCGAGCACCAGCTGTCCTTGAGATTAACTCTGCCGCCCCTGACCGACTTAACCTCTGTACCGCAAAGCTCTATTCCGGCTTCTATGGTTTCATCGACAAAGTAGTCATGATACGCCTTTTTGTTTTGGGCAATAGTCTTAAATCCCTCTTTATCACCGCTCTTGCTCATGCACATCACCCCCCTTGTATGTTTTAGACAACCTTAACAGGCATTTTTTTACTGACAGCACTGCTGTGCTGAGTACAAACAGGCTGTTTCACCAATTTATATTTTATATATCCTACAAAATTTCTTTCGTGCCTACGGATGTCCGACATAGTCCACCTACAGCTTAAACTGTTGTGATTAGCCGAAATTTCCAAGCTATGTGATAAACTTCAGTCGCAGATTATCCACAACTCAGCTATACTATTATACTTCATACCACTGTGTTTGTCAAACACAACTTTTTGTAATTTTATGCATTATCTCATAAAATATACTGTAAAAGTGTCGCCAAATAAATCAATAGGCATGGCAATAGCATCCTCTCCGTTTACCTGACAGCGAGTGCAAATAACCGTGGTGTCGTTGCTATACAGCAGTTCAATTTCGTCCCCGCCATTATAAGTGAAAGTGCCTTTTTCGTTTTCCTCATTTGCTGACGCTCCCATACGTGTCCAAAACTTTCCGTCTGAATCATAGTTCATTTCTCCGCCGTATTGTTTGTACACCTGACCGTAAATCACACTTCCGTCAACTTCATTGCCGCTTGCGTCAAGAATATATTTTGCATCCCAATGACCTGCAAGCTCCTCTTCATATCCGGAAAGCTGACTTTCGATTTCCACCGCACTCACCTCGTACTCAGATGTGTCCCAGGTTATATCCGATTCTGTAGTCTGCGACTGACTGCTTGAATTTGATTCCTTTGAAGATGTTGATTTACTCGCCGATAAATCGTTTTCGGACTCTGACGTTTTGTCTGAAGCAACATTAACTGCTTTATCTGTATCACTTGTGTTTGTTTCGTCAACCGAAAAAACGTTTGAACTGACAGATTCCGACACAATGCTGTTGTCATTTTCTGAGCCTGCTTCTTGTGTTTGACAACCTGCAAATATTAAAAACGAGCATATAAGTAATGCAT
>CAMWIZ010000097.1 GCA_947174455.1 uncultured Clostridia bacterium
ACACTTCACCTGCAAGCACCTGCATTCTTACAAAAATGTCAGACGAGCGATCAATAGGGTTTCCAGTTCTACGCTCATACGAATCGACCATTCCTTTTAGTATTTCGTCGTAGGTTTTCAATCAATTTTCACCTCCACAACTTTAGAAATTCCTTTGTAAATGACCGTTAAGCTCAGATTTTTACATTTGTCAGCATCGGTAACCTTCACCGCGCCTATCTCTATTTCAGTTTGATTGACAAGAGCCTCACGGCAAAGAAGCTCAGCTTCCTTGTCACGGTTTTGACCGCTGTCAAGCGATGAAAAGTCAACACCAAGCTCCCTGTCATAAACATAGCTTCCCTTTTTAACGGATAAAATAAGACGCACCCTCTGACAAGCCTCATCAATAGAATAAATATTCTGCACCGCACCGCATTCATCAAGAAGATAATCTCCGTCCATTACAAGTGTATCCATTATTCAGCCTCCTTTTCAAATACCTGTCCGTTAATGATTACCGTTCCGTTATTTTTTAAAACAATTTTTGCACCGCCTGAGGAAAAAAGCATAATCTCGCCCTGTTCAAGATTGTTGTTATTGTTCTCAACAACACCAACACAGACATCTGCGTTACCAACCGGAATTGTTACGGTTTTTTCACCTAACGGTGCAGAATAGGCTATACCGTATGGCACTGCCTTTTTTACATCTTCACAACCGATAGAACCTGCAACGGACATTTTTCCACCCTCGGAATAAACAACACTTCCGCTTTCGGCTGTTCTTTGCGCTGTATTTCCGGAAATAGATTTAGGAATCCACATTGCTTAACCTCCTTACATTATAATTTTTACACAATCGATACTTTAACTGTAGTTTCCGCACCGCTTCCCGTAATTTTACAGTGAAGTTCTTTTATCAACAGTTTTTTGCCCTCGCATTGCGGTATGTTTATTTCCGCTTTTGCACCAAGCTTATTTATCAATACGGCGTCACATTTTAAAACAACTGAAAAGCTCCCGCTTTTGCCGCTTTTTATCATTCTGTCTACATCGCTCATTGAATTGCCCGTACCGTCTGAAATATCTAAATACCTTTGCCTAATAACTCCTCTATTCTCAGCATCTGTATCGTTAATACAGGTGTCATAATTCACACCGTTTAGACTGACCTTCACCTGTGATATTCTGCTGTAATTCTTTTCGCTGACAGACACAAAATCAAACGGTACACCGCTGCAGTTATCGAAAACAACACACTCATCACTTTCCATACCGTCAAAATGACAAGTCCCTGTACAGTCAATTCTTGGCTTGCCGCCGTAAAACTGTTTACAGTATCTCTCCACCGCCTTGTAATGTGATTCTCCCTTGTAGATTCTCATTTCACCGCTACGAACCGATGTATTGTTAGGCTTAGCGTATAACCCAAACTGTGCCAAGTGCCTGTGATAAATAACATCATCAGTTGGGTTATTATAGCTTTGCGGTATACATTCGTTATCTGTAAGAAGTGCCGCAAAAGAACGTGCATAAACCTTAATTTCTGCACCGTCTGTGCCTGCCGTTAACACCTGCTCGTCAACTATTCCACTGAAAAGCACCTCTCTGCCGAGTACTGCCGCCTCTATATCCTCGCAGTCATCGTCAAGCAAGTATATTTTTGAAAGAGTTGGGAAATTATCACTATACGCAAAAACCGCCGTCAAGTCATCACATGGTACATCCTGCTCCTGATTGATTTCGATTGAAACCGCATCATAAAGCTCTGTAAGTCCATCCTCCGTTTTACCTACAATCGTCAACCAAGCTTCACCTCCTCTCCCTCTTTAATGCTCCAAGGTGTCCGTATCCACGGATTAAGCTTTAAAAGCTTGTCTATATCTACCCCACTTTTATATGACACGTCCCACAGGCTCTCATCTTGTTTTACATGATATGTGCTTTTTTCGGATATTTTCTTCGAAACATTTTTCCCGTCATAACAAGTAAATGTAAACGAAAATGAAATAACTCCGTCCATAGGTTCAGCGGCAAGCGACAATTCCGACAGTATGGCACAAAACGCACCCACACCCGGAACAGACAGTATTTCCTCTTGTTTATCTGCATAAAGCATTTGCAATCGGTTAAACTGCTCAAAACAATGTTCACCGTATAATTCACCCTTGCCACTAATAAGCTTAGGCGTATGCAATATTTTATCTGTAATACTTCGCCCGTCTAACAAAACAGAATTTCTAACGCTTTTCTTTAATTGAATTTTCAAGTTCCTTGGATTATGCGGAAGTCTAATTCCTGCAAATCTCATTACAGCAAGCTCCATCACTCACCGCTCCCCTCTGAAAACGTTCCGCCGTATCGCCTTGATTGCCTTTCATAATAGCTTGACAGCTCATCGGCATAGCTATACACCCCCTCGGTTCTGTTTACTTCATTTTCGTTTGCTGTTTTATCCTCCACTATTCTTCCCCCTTGTCGCTTCACCGTAAGATACAATCTCTACACTTTCCACTGCACCGTTTAGCGGATTTTTTCCATTAACGGCTTTGCAGCTACATTTACTGTACTTTACATTAGATTCACCGTCACTTATTAAAACTGAAAAGCTTCCGTTTTCCGCCAACAGCTCTGCAGCAGCACTTCCCACATTGTACAGCACCACGTCGTAACGCTCTGCCGTTTTAACCACGTCAACAGGTGCTTTACTGCAAAATGTCATAATCGGATGAACATCATTAACAGTTCTAATTTCAATATCACCGACAGGGAAAGTAACATTTGCAGCATCATTCTCAGAAAAATTAAATGCACTCACCTTGATGTTGCCGTCGTTACGACTTACTGCAACACCTGTTATTTCAATTCTGAAAGCACCCGAATTGCTGTTGTAAACAACTCTGCCCACATTCAAATTGCTTACACACGGATTTTTGCATTTCAAAAGTAAAAGCATAACTCTTTCGGCAAGTGCTATGCATCCTCTGCCGTTATCACGCAAAGGAGAATACACATATGCCGAAAAATTCACTCCAACAGCCTTAGCACCGCCGTGGCTGAGTGTCACATACACTCCCGCTTTGATAGCAGGACGTCTGATAAATTCTGTATTATAACCCATGTGTACTATATCATCGTCCAATTCTTCGTTCAAATATTCGACCATTTTATCAAGTGCTTTTACCATTGTCATCATCCCTTTCCGCAAGCTGCAAAACCGCCCATGTATAAATGGGACTTCCACCTAAAAAATACTGCTCGCCACGCTTAATAACATATTTGCTGCCGCTGCAAAATATAACCGAACCAATCGGCAAATTATCCAATCTTACATCAGGCAAGCCAACATACAGATAATGACCCCCATCAAAAAATCCGTCGGGCATATAGCCACCGCCTATGTACAGCTTATTCTTGTAAAGCAATGGATTTAACAGTGCCTTAACCTTAATTTTTTTGTCGCCGCCGGACGGTACTACCACACATTCCCTGCCGTAACGTCTAATCAAAGTACATATCGCTCTTTTGTACAATAATCATCATCCTTTTTTATATACCTCTTAGATACCCTCAAAGTAAAAATCGCTGTCTATTATAATATCCGCAATATTACTGATACATTGCAGATAAATCTCCTTTGCACATTCCAGGCTCCCCGAATCCTCGCCGATAGTTACATCGCCAACCTTTATGTTTCTGTCCTCACCACGGCTTGCTGCAAGAAGTCGGTATCTGTAATTTGCCAAGGCTGCTGCCGCCGCAGTAATACGGCGACAGTTACCTTCGCAGTCACAGTCGGATATAATACGTTCTGTCAACTCCTCTGTGCAGTCCGTAATAAGACCTAACATCTGCGAAACCTCCTCGGCGGACAGACCCGAAAGTCGAGTAAACCTCTCTACAACGTCATCTATCCTCATGCTTCACCTCTTAGCCTACAGTCAAGACCTTAGCGGAATCGTTAAACACCTTTGCAAAGCCTGCTATGCAGGTAATAGCCGCACGTTCAAGCTGCTTGTCAATAAGCTTGTCATACTCGGTTGTAACATCTCCTGCAATGACCATCTCAAGAGCACAGTTCTTATCAAGACCAATTAGCTTACCGCTTGCCATGCTTGGTACATGAATAAGGTTAGCACCAAGCGGAGTAATCATTTTGCCTGTTGCATGGAAGCTGTTTCCTGCAACAGCGTCCTGCATCTGTGCCATGTTCATCATAGATGTGACCATAGCAGTCGGTGCGAGAATTGTGTTCAACTCATACGGATTAAGCTCTGCCCAAAGTTTAACAATGTCGCTGTAAGCAAGTGAAGAACCGCCTGCCGCAACTGTCGGAGCGGCATTTGAGTTACCGTCACCGCTGATAATAACATTTACTGCATCCTTTAGCTGAGATCTGGCTATGTAAGCACCAATCTGCTTTAAAGTAACAGTAAACAAGTCAAGTCGCTGAAAGCGGAGTGCCTCATATGATGAAACAAGCATTCTGCCACGCTTTTTTAGCTTAACAAGGTTTTCTTGGGTTCTGACAGAGGTTTCCGGAATAGCCGTACCCTCTGTCACAACTTTGAGTTCCTTTTCCGCCTCTGTCGGAACAGATGCTATTGATCTGTAGTCCATGCCCTCAATATGTGTGGTAGTAGCAATAATGTCCTTCAACACGTCTGCCTGCTCCATTCCCTGCTTAACCGCACGGCTTATGTATTCGGGAAAAAGTGCCGATGATGAAGATGTCTGGAAGAATTTTTCAACACAGTCACTGCCTGCACCGCTTACCTTGATATCAAAACGCTTTAACTGTCGCTGGAACGCATCAAGACCTTCAAGAGGAGTATTTTTGTAATTCTCGCTCGGATCAAGCTTTTCCAGTGTTTTGGTCAGACCGTAGCCGTTTGGATTGTACATACCCTTTTCAATAGTGATGTTATCATAAT
>CAMWIZ010000098.1 GCA_947174455.1 uncultured Clostridia bacterium
CCTCTCTATTCGTCGGGAGCGTCAGTTGTGTCTAAGAGACAGTAAAGGAATTTCTGCCGAGGAGCTTCGGGTATTCTACAAGGTGCTTGATAAAATGAACGACAATTTAGATTGACATTTTGAGTATTGCCTGTTTTCTTAACCTATAGGTTTAATTAGCTGTTTACAGTTTCTTTTCTGTAAATCTATTGCAGTAATTTTGTTCCTTTGGAACAGCAGTTTTATATTTTTAATGGGAGTGAAAAGTATGATTAAACGACTTGCACAATCAATCAGAGAGTACAAGCTGCCGTCATTGCTTGCCCCTATATTTGTTATAAGTGAGGTAGTTATGGAAGTAATTATACCAAAGCTTATGGCGGATTTGATTGACTACGGCATAATGAAAAGTGATATGTCGTACATAATCAGGACGGGACTTATTTTGGTGGCACTTTGTATCCTTTCACTGATGTTCGGTGCACTTGCAGGCAATTATGCGGCAAAATCCGCCGCTGGCTTTGCAAGAAACCTGAGAAAGGATATGTACTATAATGTACAAAATTTCTCTTTCTCAAACATTGACAAATTTTCTACATCAAGTTTGGTTACACGTCTTACAACAGACGTTACCAATCTGCAGAACGCCTATCAAATGATAGTCAGAACAGCAGTGCGAAGCCCTGTAATGATTATTTTTGCAATGATTATGTCATTTAGAATCAATGCAAAGGTTTCAATGATATTCCTCGGTGCAGTTCCTGTTTTGGCTGTTTCCATTGCAGTTATAATGTACTTTGCTCATCCTTTGTTTGAAAAAGTGTTTAAATCTTACGACAACCTTAACAATATTGTCGGCGAAAACTTAAGCGGCATAAGAGTTGTAAAGTCTTTTGTCCGTGAACGTCACGAGGAGGAGAAGTTCGGAAAGGTTTCTCAGCACATTTATGATTTGTTTGTTAAGGCAGAGAAAATTATTTCCTTCAATGCTCCGATTATGCAGCTTGTTGTTTATTCCTGCATGATTTTGGTTTCTTGGATAAGTGCAAAGCAAATTGTTGCTTCCGGCAACAACCCGGAACTCGGTATGACTACAGGTCAGCTTACAAGTATGTTCTCTTACCTTATGCAGATGCTCATTAACCTTATGATGCTGTCGATGATTTTTGTAATGATTATTATGTCCAGAGCATCCTGCGAGAGAATCTGCGAAATTCTTGACGAGGAGTCTGACCTCAGAAATAAAGAAAACCCTGATACGGAGATTAAAGACGGCTCAGTTAAGTTTGACAATGTAAGCTTCAGCTATAACGGCGGCAGAAAGTTCTGCCTGAGCAACGTTGATATTAACATAAAATCCGGCGAAACCATTGGAATAATCGGCGGCACAGGTTCATCAAAATCGAGCCTTGTACAGCTTATTCCACGTCTTTACGATGCAACAGAGGGTACTGTTTATGTAGGCGGTAAGGACGTAAGGGATTACGACATTGAAACACTTCGTGAGAATGTTGCAATGGTGCTTCAGAAGAATGTGCTTTTCTCAGGCACAATTAAGGAAAATCTTCGCTGGGGTAATCCTGATGCAAGCGATGAAGAGTTGGTAAGAGTATGTAAGCTTGCACAGGCTGACGAATTTATTCAGACCTTCCCAAACAAGTACGACACGCATATTGAGCAGGGCGGTACGAATGTATCGGGCGGTCAAAAGCAGCGTTTGTGTATTGCCCGTGCTTTGCTGAAAAAACCGAAAATACTTATCTTGGACGACTCAACAAGTGCGGTTGACACAAAGACAGACGCACTTATCAGAAAAGCATTCGCAGAAGAAATTCCGGACACCACAAAGTTTATTATAGCACAGCGTGTATCCTCCGTTGAGGCTGCCGACAAGATTATTGTACTTGAAGGCGGTAAGGTTAACGGCTTCGGAACTCATGCAGAGCTTATGAAAACCAATAAAATTTACCAAGAAGTTTACAATTCGCAGGTGAAGGGAGGAACAGACGATGAGTAAGTCAACTAAAGCTGCAAATATGGGCAAGCCGTTGGCAGGTCACGGACATAAAATGCCGAAAATTGATTCTGCTACGGTAAAAAGACTGCTTTCCTATATTTTTTCCGATTACAAGGGCAGATTTATTCTTGTACTTATCTGCATTCTTCTAAGTGCCGTTGTAGGTGTTGCAGGCTCAATGTTTTTGCAGACGCTTATTGACGATTACATCATGCCGTTGCTATCGGTAAAATTCTCGGGACAAAATCCTGATTTTTTCGGACTTGAAAAAGCACTTCTAATGATGGCAGGAGTTTATGCGTTAGGTATTGTTTCAACCTTCCTGTATAACAGACTGATGATATATATTGCACAGGGCGTTTTGAAAAAAATCCGTGACGATATGTTTTCGCATATGCAGACACTGCCTATTAAATATTTTGACACGCATACTCACGGCGATGTAATGAGTTACTATACAAATGATACCGATACTCTCCGCCAGATGATAGCACAGAGTATTCCGCAGGTATTTTCCTCAGTTATTACCATAATATCGGTTTTTGCGGGTATGCTGTATACAAGCTGGTACTTAACCGTTGTGGTTATTTTGTTTGTTGTCATACAGTTCCTTGTTGTTAAAACAGTCGGCGGCAGAAGCGGAAAGTACTTTGTAGCTCAGCAGCATACTATAGGTAAAGTGAACGGCTACATCGAAGAAATGATGACAGGTCAAAAGGTTGTTAAGGTGTTCTGTCATGAGGAAGCAGCAAAGCACGACTTTGATAAGCTTAACGAGGAGCTTTACGGAGCATCGTACAACGCAAACCGTTTTGCAAATATGCTTATGCCTATCATGATGAATATAGGAAACCTGCAATATGTTGTTATTGCCATAGTAGGTGCATTCATCAGTGTTGGCTTGGGCGGAGCTTTGACAGTAGGTGCTATTGTATCTTTCCTACAGCTTTCAAAAAGTTTCTCAGGTCCTATCGGACAGGTATCTCAGCAGATTAACGCCATTGTTATGGCTCTTGCAGGTGCAGAGAGAATATTCTCGCTTATGGACGAGGAGAGCGAAACAGACGACGGCTACGTTACTCTTGTTAACGCAAAGCACAACGGTAATGAGCTGGTTGAGTGCGAGGAGAGAACAGGACTTTGGGCGTGGAAGCACCCACACAGTGACGGTACGGTAACATACACCGAGCTGAAAGGCGACGTAAGATTGTTTGACGTTGACTTTGGTTATGTTCCCGAGAAAATAGTTTTGCACAATGTATCTATCTACGCTAAGCCGGGACAGAAGGTCGCTTTTGTCGGTGCAACAGGTGCAGGTAAGACAACCATAACCAATCTTATCAACCGCTTCTACGACATTGCCGACGGAAAAATTCGCTATGACGGAATAAACATTAACAAGATTAAGAAAAGCGACCTTCGCCGCTCACTTGGTATAGTTCTTCAGGAAACAAACCTTTTCACAGGAACTATCATGGACAACATCAGGTACGGCAAGCTTGACGCAAGTGACGATGAGTGTATTGCAGCGGCAAAACTTGCAAACGCACACGACTTCATTACACGTTTGCCTAACGGTTACGATACTATGATTGACGGAACAGGCGGAAGTCTTTCACAGGGTCAGCGACAGCTTTTGTCAATAGCCAGAGCCGCTGTAGCAGACCCACCGGTTATGATTCTTGACGAGGCAACTTCTTCAATCGATACAAGAACAGAGTTCCTTGTACAGCAAGGTATGGATTCGCTGATGCATGGCAGAACAGTATTTGTAATTGCACATAGGCTTTCCACTGTAAAAAATTCAGATGTAATTATGGTGCTGGAGCTTGGCAGAATTATAGAGCGTGGCAATCACGAGCAGTTAATTGCTGAAAAGGGCAAGTACTATCAGCTTTACACAGGAGCATTTGAGCTTGAGTAATTTTAGAGTAGAAAGTATAAACTTTTGAAATATCTACTTTATGGGAATGAAAAGAAAAATGAAAAGGAGAAGTGAACGAACATTCACTTCTCCTTTTTTGTTTTATACAGGTATTCCGTTTTGTCTGCAAAGATTCAGCCAGTCGCTGTATTCGGTTAACAGCAGTGAGTACAATTCCTTGTCATCTATAGAACTTAGGTCGCTTATATTGATAAAGTTTGCGTTGTCAATAAATCTTCCTTTTAAATTGTCGAGCCTTGCAAGAAAATCATATTTTTCATTGCCTATTCCCACAAATTTCCAGAATATGTTGTGTTTAGATGCTTCGGTTAAAACCTGTTTTGATGCGGTCTTGTCAGAGTTGTTGCCGTCCGTTATGAATATTACAAATGTCGGGATTTTGGCAGGTTCACGCACAGCATATCTTTGGAATATTTCATTCATAATCGGTGCGTAGCAAGTTCCCCCAAAGTGGTCTTTTTGAGATAAAATCACTTTACTTACATAACCGTCAATCGTTGAGCAGGTCACGGGCTCAAACTCCTTATATATGTTGTCAAACCAGTAAAACTCCATTTCCGCATTATCGTCAAAGTGTATGGCTATCGGAAAAATTCGCTCCAAAACGTCCTGTACAGTGCCATCCCTGTACAGCTTTCTCATTGAGCCAGAGTGGTCAAGCACAAACACTACTCTTGCCGTGTCAGCGGTTATGTTTTCTTTTTTCACTAAGTCGGCAACAATGTTTTTTCTCAGTGAAATTTTATTGCCGAGTTCAGGATTTTTAATAAGGCTTATAGATGCAGAGTTAGTTGTTTCCATACAATACCTCCAAAATATAACGTTGTCAAAGTTTAAAAGCGATCACGTCTATATTCTATTTTATAAAGACTGTGTTGTCAAGAACAGTGCAAATTTTTTAACAAATATGTCGCACAAAATACATTGACTTTTATTTTATTACAATTTACAATAGGTACTAATAATAC
>CAMWIZ010000099.1 GCA_947174455.1 uncultured Clostridia bacterium
AATATGTACAATCCAAATATTCCTATGCTAATTATTACAGCAAGCTGAAATTAACATAAGTAATAATTTCAGCTTGCTGTGAAAAAATTTTTGAATAAGATTTGTGATTTCCAATCCTAACTGCAGGTTTTAATGCGGTGTAAACTAATAATCGGAATAAGACAGATTGATTAAAGTAGGTATTCGTTTGTCCGACCAATTTATTATATCATTAATAACCTCGCCTCTGTTCAGCTCATTTAGTAATTCATGGCGGCAGCCACGGTACAGCTTTAGCGTTATGTCCAAAACGCCGCTGCTATGCAGCCGTTTGTAAACCTCCAAAACCCCGTGACCGTTACTGCCGACAGGGTCAAGATTGCCCGATATAAGAAGGGTAGGCAAATCCTTGCGGTAATGTTCAAACCATTCATCGGAGTTGCAGTCTGTGCTAAGCTTTACAATATCATTCAGAGCCTGCACACAAAAGGTGTAGTTTGACTTTGTGTCATTGTTAAAATTAGTTATTCTGTCCTTGTCACGGCTTAACCATGCGTGAGAGTCTTTTTCATCCCTGAAGCTGTGATTGTAGAACGTAAGCATTATATTTAACGCTGTTTCACTGCGGAAGTTCTTGCCGTGAAGCTTGCCCTTTAAATCAGTGTATGCCATGCCGATTGGTGCAAGCGGCTGAGGGCCGCCTGTGCCACATAAAATCAGTCTGTCAACACATTCGGTGTATTTTTCCGCCATAATTCTTGCAACAAAGCTGCCCATACTATGCCCGAATACAAAGTGGGGGATACGGGGGTATGTTTTTATAAATTCCCGTGAAAACACAGCCGCATCGTCAACAAGTGTTTTGTCACCGTCCTTTTCTCCGAAAAAACCGAACTCACTTTCCCCGAGTGCGGTTTTTCCATGTCCCAGTTGGTCGTGACCAAACACAACAAAGCCTCTTGTTGCTAAAAACGCCATAAAATCGCCATACAATGTCATATATTCAGACATTCCGTGTATAATTTGAAAAGTAGCCTTGGGCAGACCTATCGGAATGTATGCTTTTCCGTACAGCGTGTGTGTGCCGTCGCTGCTTTTTGCATATTTATCTATAATTGTAAACTCCATGTTTATTTCCTTTCCGATTTTTTCTTTATTACAGTAAACTGTAACCTATTTCTTTTCAAGCTGTTCTACTTAAATACTACATTGTTTGTTTAGTGTAAGTCAAGTTGTTTTAGATATTGTCTTTCTTTTGATTATCTTACTTTAATGCTGTTCATTAGCAAGTCTTTGAAAAGGCTTGTACGAATTCCTACAATGTCTCCAATTAAAAACATATAATTATTGTATCTCGCTTTTTGTGTTAAACTATTGGAATTTTTACCCTTGTGTGGTATACTGTAATAGTATATATTAACCGAGGAGATGTTTAACAATGGGTAAGGTAAGAACACGATATGCTCCCAGTCCAACAGGCTTTATGCACGTTGGAAATCTGAGAACTGCACTCTACGAGTATTTAATTGCAAAGTCGCAAAAAGGCACTTTTGTTTTAAGAATAGAGGACACCGACCAAGAACGCTACGTTGAAGGTGCGGTGGACGTTATCTATAATACGCTTAAAACTGCGGGACTTAAACACGATGAGGGTCCTGACGTCGGCGGAGATTTTGGACCTTATGTTCAAAGCGAACGTAAGGATATGTACTTGCCTTATGCTGAACAGCTTATAAAGTGCGGCAAAGCCTACCGCTGTTTTTGCTCAAAGGAAAGGCTTGCCGCTTTGAAAGAAACCGAGGAGTATTCTCAGGGTGGCTATGACCGTCACTGCCGTGATTTGCCGCAGGAGGAAATTGACCGACTTTTGGCTGAGGGCGTACCGTATGTAATTCGTCAGAAAATGCCTATTGACGGCGAAACTACTTTTACAGACGCTGTGTTTGGTGAAATTACCGCTCCGAACAGTGAACTGCAAGATCAAATTTTAATTAAGACCGACGGTTACCCAACCTACAATTTTGCAAATGTAATAGACGACCACACAATGGGGATTACTCATGTTGTAAGAGGTAACGAATACCTTTCGTCTACACCTAAATATAACTTGCTTTATGAAGCTTTCGGCTGGGAGATTCCGACTTATGTGCATCTTCCGCTTATTATGGGTAAGGACGCTGACGGAAATGTTTCTAAGCTTTCCAAGCGTCACGGCTCCACAGGCTTTGAGGATTTGGTAAAAGAGGGCTATTTGCCTGAAGCGATTATTAACTATATTGCACTTCTCGGCTGGTGTCCTAAAGATAATCAAGAGGTTTTCTCTTTGACTGAGCTGGAGCAGGTTTTTGATATTGACGGCATAAGCAAGTCGCCTGCCGTATTTGATTATGATAAGCTTGAATGGTTCAACGGCGAGTACATAAAGCGTATGAGTGTTGAGGAGTTTGAGAAGATTGCAAGACCGTATATTCTTTCGGTTATCGGTGATAAACCGCTTGATACAGTAAAGCTTGCGGGAATATTACAGCAAAGAACCACAAAGCTTACTCAAATTCCCGACGTTATTGACTTTTTTGCTGAACAGCCGGATTATTCAACAGATTTGTTTATAAATAAAAAAAGTAAGACTAACCTTGAAAATGCACCTGTTATGCTAAAGGAAGTTTATGACGAATTGTCTGCACTCAATGATTGGTCGCACGATGCAATTCACGATTGCCTTATCAATCTTGCGGCAAAGCTTGAGGTTAAGAACGGTACAGTAATGTGGCCTGCAAGAATTGCCGTGTCAGGCAAAACCGTAACTCCGGGCGGTGCGATTGAAATTCTTGATATTCTTGGCAGGGAAGAGTCACTTGCGAGAATGGAAAAGGGGCTTGAAAAGCTGAACATACAGTAACAGGCTCTTGGAGGATACGGCAATGAGAAAATGTATTAGATGGCAACCCGATATGGTTGAGAATTGTTCAATCAAGGTAGAGGACAGTGCCGGGGGCATTGTTATGGCAAATGGTGAAAATCTGTTTGCAAAAAGAATAGGCAAGCCAAAGGTTGCGATTTGCCCAAATTGCGGTGAGGTATCTATTTATATGGAAAATACGGATATACTAAATAAAAAGAATAAATAAATTTATTCTACATTGGAGGTACATTATGTCAGAGGAAATCGTTAAGGATTCTGAGGAGAGAGTTGGAAATGCCAACTTTATCCATGATTTTATAGATGAGGATATTGCGGCAGGCGGAGAATTTGAGGGAATGACTGTTCACACACGTTTTCCTCCTGAGCCTAACGGTTATTTGCACATTGGTCATGCAAAGGCTATTTGCATTGACTTTGGTACAGCAGAAAAGTACGGCGGTATGTGTAATCTGAGAATGGATGACACAAACCCGACAAAAGAGGACGAGGAGTATGTTGATGCTATAAAAGAGGATATTGAGTGGCTCGGCTTTACTTGGAATGACCGTTTTTACTTTGCTTCGGAATATTTTGAAAAAATGTACGAGTGTGCAGAGGAGCTGATTAACAAAGGATTGGCTTATGTCTGCGAGCTTACGCCTGAGCAGATGAGAGAATACCGTGGAGATCTCTCAACTCCCGCACAAAGTCCGTATAGGGACAGACCCGTCTCTGAAAGCCTTGATCTGTTCAGAAGAATGAGAGCAGGCGAGTTCGAGGACGGAAAAATGACTTTAAGAGCAAAAATAGACCTTGCCTCCGGTAACTTTAATATGCGTGACCCTGTTATCTACAGAATTAACAGAATCACACATCACCGCACAGGCGATAAGTGGTGTATTTATCCGATGTATGACTTTGCTCACCCAATAGAAGATGCGATAGAGGGAATAACTCACAGCCTGTGTACACTGGAGTTCGAGGCACACAGACCCCTTTACAACTGGGTAAGGGATAATGTTACACTCCCAAGCAAGCCACGTCAGATTGAATTTGCACGTTTGGGAATAAACAATACAGTTATGAGCAAAAGAAAGCTTCGTCAGCTTGTTGACGATGGTTATGTAAACGGTTGGGACGACCCAAGAATGCCTACGCTTTGCGGACTTCGCAGACGTGGCTACACACCTGAGTCAATTAGAAATTTCTGTGACAGAATAGGCGTTTCAAAGGCTAATTCAACAGTTGATTACAGCTTTTTGGAGCATTGCTTGAGAGAACATCTTAACGAAACTGCAGAGAGAACCATGGCAGTTATAAACCCTGTAAAGCTTGTAATTACAAATTATCCTGAGGGCAAGTCGGAGGAGTTTGAAATAGAAAACAACCCGAACCGCCCTGAGGACGGCACAAGGAAGATAACTTTCTCCCGTGAGTGTTATATTGAAAAAGAGGACTATATGGACGAGCCTGTTAAGGGTTATTTCAGAATGTTCCCGGGTAACGAAGTTCGCCTAAAAACCACCTATATAGTGAAGTGCACAGGCTGTAAGCGTGATGAAAATGGTGAGCTTTTAGAGGTTTATGCAGAGTATGACCCCGAAAGCAGGGGAGGCAACGCACCCGACGGAAGAAAGATTAAAGGTACTATCCACTGGGTAGATGCAAATAACTGTGAAAACGCAGAGGTTCGCCTTTATGATAATCTTTTCACGGACCCCGAACCTGATACAGGTGATAAAAACTTCCTTGATTATATTAACCCAGATTCACTTACAGTGCTTAATAACTGTAAGGTTGAGAAATCTATGTCGGTTCAAAAAGCACCAAAGAGTTTCCAGTTTATGCGACTTGGCTACTTCTGCATAGATAATAAGGATTCATCTGACGGGCACCTTGTATTTAACAGAAGTGTGTCGCTTAAAGACAGCTTTAAAAAGAAAAAATAATTTTTATTAGATGGATTAATTAATGCTTTGACTGTATTAGGGAAAAACTCATATTCATTTTAAATGTATTTTAA
>CAMWIZ010000100.1 GCA_947174455.1 uncultured Clostridia bacterium
AACTTCCGTGTTCGGGATGGGAACGGGTGGACCCTCAACGTCATCAACACCAACTAATTGTTAACAACTCTCAATCGTTGTTAACATTATATCACCAATTTCCGCAAAATGCAAGCTTTTTCTAAATTTTTTTTTAAATTTATTTAAAAATTAGTGTGCTAATCAAAAAATAACGGCATATAAATTTTATGGGACAACTTATATTTTTCAAACAGCTCATTAAAGAATTTTAAAGCAAATATATATTTTATATAATCGCTAATTCTTCAAAAAATATTCATTCCAGTGTATAAGGGGTGTGTCAGTGAAAAAGAAAAGATTTATCAAGAACTCACTGTTAATGACCGCCACACTGCTGATTACTCGAACAATCGCTGTGGCATTTAACATTTATGTCAGTCAATCCATTGGTGCTGAGGGTGTCGGAATTTACAGGCTGGTGTCAAGTGTATACATATTCGCAACCACCTTTGCGACATCAGGCATAACGCTTGCCGTTACACGCACAGTTACCGACTCACTCGCCTTGAATCGACCGCAACACGCAAAAAGGATAGTAACTATCTGTTTAGCTATAGCAGTAACATTGAGCATTGCGGTGGGACTGATTCTGTTTTTTTCCGCAAGCAATATCGGCATTAACTTTTTGCGTGATGTAAGGACAGTATTATCTTTAAAGGTACTTGCATTCAGCCTGCCTTTTATGGCGGTTTCGGCAAGTTTGAGAGGATATTTTCTGGCAGTAAGAACGGTAATAAAGACATCGGGTGAGCAGCTTTTTGAACAGCTTATTGAAATAATAATTTTTGCGGTTATTATTGTACCTTTTTCACAGAAAGGCATATCCTATGCCTGCTGTGCCTTAGCCGTATCTACGGCATTTGGTGAGGTTGCAAGCTGTGCATACAGTTATCTGTTATACAAGCTTGATATTAGACGGTTTAAGGTAAGGAGTGAAACCCCACGAGGAATACTCAAAAAATTAGCAGCAATAGGCTTACCTGTAACAGGAAGCTCCTGCCTGCGTTCCGGACTTAGCATGATAGAAAATGCACTGATACCAACAGGATTGCAAAAATACGGATTGTCTAACAAAAAGGCTTTGGAGGACTACGGAGTTATAACAGGAATGGCAGTTCCTGTCCTTATGTTTCCATCAGTATTTTTGTCATCATTTTCAATGCTAATTATACCGGAAATGAGTGAGGCAAACAGCGAGCATCGTGTTAACGGAATAGCACACATGGCAAAAAGGATTTTAAAAGCGACCTTTTTCTTTATTATTCCGACCACTGTATTCTTTATGACCTTTGCCAATGAGCTGGGATATTTGTTGTACAAACGTGATGATGTGGGAATGTATATAAAAATACTTGCACTCACCGTACCGTTTCTGTATTTGGACAATGTTGTAGACGGTATGCTTAAAGGATTAAATCAGCAGCTTCACTACTTCACATATAATATAATTGACTCAACAATACGTGTTATATTGGCACTTCTCCTTATACCTCACTATGGAATTAAAGCAATTATCATTATTATGTTTGTAAGTGCAATTCTCAACTCAACACTTTCAACATTAAGGCTAATAAAGGTAGCAAAGGTTGAAATTAAAATATTTGACTGGATTATAAAACCAACCGCTGTTTGTACTGTGTTGGCAGTGCTGATAAAGGCTATTTTTTAGCACGTAACGGAGTTTTTCTTTTCTTAACCCAGCCCTTCTTCCATAATGTTATGGTAGCAAATTTATAATAAAAGGGTTACCGTATAATATTAAAAAGCATATTTTCTCCCCTTTTCGCCGCTTTCAGTGCAGGTGTTTCGCCGACTGTGGTTCCAAGACTTTGCCTTGGAACCGCAGTCTTTTTTAGCTTGACCATAACTTTCCCTTTCTATAATTTGGGATAGCGATAGCTTTCCGGTTTTTCAAAAAAAAGCAATATAACAGGCTTATTTTGACTGAACGATATAAAATGCAATACTACCTAAAAAAACGTAACCTTTTCGCCTTGATACACCATTTTTCGTACTCATACTTTTGTATAATTTAATAAAGATTACATACAGAGGGGTTGTTTTTGTGGGAACAATTTGCTTTTTGATACTTTTGTCTTGGTTTGCCTGTTCAATGTTTAAGTTTTGTAATGTTTTTGATACAAATATTTCAAGAAAGAAATATCCCGTAAATCGCAAAAGACGCACCAAGTAAAGAGCTAACCAAGGGTAGCCACTGAATAAATACCGCCAGACGGCTTGGCACTCATCTTGCTTGCGGCTTTTCGTCAACTTAAACTCAAATACCTTGAAATATATCCGGTATTCCTGCGGTATTTTCGTCCAATTTGCCTGAAAATCCAACTTTGCAATTTAAACACCATATTTTATCAGTGCTTTACTATAACGCTTAGTAAACAATATAATTGGTATTATGTCTATCATAGCTTTTTGCCGCAAATGTCACCCAAACGTTAACAGGGAGCAAAAAACTGCCTACCGAAAAATCGATAGGCAGTTTAGTTTTTTGACATTCATATAGTTACCCAACGGCAAAGCATTGGGAAATTCCAATACGAAACCAAATAGAATGAGATTAACCCTTAACGCCGCCGGCTGTTACACCCTCAACGTAGTATTTCTGCATCTTCAAGAACAATACGGTTATCGGAATAGATACAAGAACCGAACCGGAAAGGAACATCTTGAAGTATCTCTGTTTGTACTCCTTATCTGTCATCTTCTGCAAGCCGAGAGCAACTGTGAAGTTGTCACGCTTGTCACCCATGATAATCTTTACAAGAATAAAGTCACACCATGGACCGATGAAAGAGGTAAGTACGGTGTAAACCAAGATAGGCTTAGACATTGGCAAAATAATCTTCCAGAATATCTGATTTCTTGTTGCACCGTCAATAGTTGCCGCTTCATCAAGTGCTCTTGGAATAGTGTCAAAGAATCCCTTGGAAATAGCAAATCCAAGTCCTGCACCTGCACTGTAGCAGATAACAAGAGCCGGCAGAGTCTGCGTAAGGTTCATTGCCTTGAGCAGGTAATAAAGAGCAATCATTGTCATAAAGCCTGGGAACATACCCAAAACCATGCCGATATTGATGAACTTTTTACGTGATTTAAATCTCAAACGGCTGAACGCATAGCTGACCATCAACACAGACAATGTGGAGATAATGCATGAGAAAACCGCAACTACAAATGTATTAAGGAACCATCTTGGATAGTCAAATACATCTTTGTTTGTAAACAGGTCGGTATAGTTTTTAAAGGTGTATTCCTTTGGAAAAACATATGGAACTGTTACACCGCCCTCTGCTCTGAAAGAGTGGAGCAAGAGCCATATCAAAGGCATAACCCAAATAACACCAAGAACAGCCAGTATAACGTAAATTGCTACATCTGCAAGAGTTCTTCTTAATTTGTAACTTTTTATCATGAGAACTCCTCCTCATTTCTTGCGGACTTGGACATATTAAATGTAATGAGTGACAGAGTAGCACAAACAATAAATACCAAAATACCTACTGCGGCTGCTGTGTTATAGTCATTACTGTCCATGGTAAGCTTAAACAGCCATGTTACAAGCAAGTCGGTTTGTCCTGCCTGGTACAAGTTAGGATCTTTTGCAGGGTTACCGCCTGTCAAAAGGTAAATAACGTTAAAGTTGTTAATATTATTTACAAAGTTCTGAATAAGGTAAGGCGTTGTAACAAACAGCATATACGGAAGTGTAATCTTAAAGAACTGTACAACAGGTGTTGCACCGTCTATTCTTGCACTTTCATACAAATCCTCAGGAATATTCATAAGAATACCGGAAGTTTGAAGAATTGTGTAAGGTACACCTACCCAGCAGTTAATTACTATAACGGTTATACGTGCAACCCACTTGGAACCGTTAAGGAACGAAATAGGAGCAATTCCCATATAACCCAAAATTACGTTAACAACACCGTCGTCCTGAAGCATCTGATTCATGAGAAGCAAAGATACGAACTGAGGAACAGCGATTGTAATTACAAACAATGTTCTCCAAAGGGACTTAAACTTAATGCTCTTTTTGTTAATCATAAGAGCAAGAACCATACCTATAAGATAGTTTGTAAATGTAGCAAATACTGCCCATACAATAGTCCACTTTGTAAGCTCAAGGAATGTATATCCCTTACTTGCACCCTCTGTCATCTTAAATACATCTCTGAAAGTGCCAAAGCCAACCCAAGTGAAAAGATTTCCCGGTGGGATATGCTGTCTATCATAGTTTGTGAATGCAATCAATATCATGAATGCAAGCGGCATGATAACAAAAACCGCTATGAGAAGAACAGGCAATGAAAGCATAGTAACATGATACTTGCTATCAAGGAACTGTGTCATGTCCTCTTTAAATGTAGGGTTCTTTATTCCCCTCTTTGCGTTCTGCTCAGCCTCAAAAGCAGACTGCGTGTTCATGATGTAGATTGCCAAAAACACCAACGTAAGCAGTATTGTCAGTGTGCCGTAGAGGAGGATAAGCATTGAGTTGTCACCCTCGACCTTTACAGGCAAACCGTTGGCATCCATTACAAAGCCTGCCTTGTTCTCACCCAAGGTACCAAACTTTGATAGGTACACCGAACCAAAATTAACCATGAATATAATGTACAATATTTCAGTACAAAGGAAAACTAATCCTTTTCCGATTTGACCTTTTGTAATGTTGCCAAATCCCATTACGAGATACGACAGCTTTGTGCCGATATCACCGTCTACAAATCTAACACCAAAGCCCTTTAATCCCCTGCCGATGCCAAATAAAAGGTTCTTAAGGAATCTGCCGATAGCCATGAAGAAAGCCTTCAACCTGCCCGGAATTAATGAGAAAAACTCCTTAACCTTATAT
>CAMWIZ010000101.1 GCA_947174455.1 uncultured Clostridia bacterium
CCCACTATACATTTAATAATATCATACTTAACGAAAAAAATCACTACTTAAAAGCAATTTATTTATAAATTTTGTTATAAATTTTTTTGAAAATTAAATTCAAATTAAAATTTATGTCTTTTATTGTAAAATCAGACGTACTATTGTAGAATGTATTAGAGCAGTTAATGCTCTTTACGCTGATTAAATCATAATTGCTGATTTAAAAAGGAGAGATGTATATTGAAAAACAGACGCTTTTCAGAGGTGTGTACCCTTTTGGCAGTAAGCAGCTTTTCTGCTTTTCTAAGCGGAGGTTATACGCAGGGAAGTCTGCTAATGAAAACCATCGTTATTTTTTCACTGATATTGAGCGTTATTTATTTTTTTGTAATAAACGTTAAGCCGTCATTCAACAATAATCCTGTAAAAAGACTGAGGGCGATGTATAACGGCAGGGAACTGATGATAATTCTTGCATGGGCATCGGTTTTCCACATAATTATAGGTATACTGTGGAAAACTTGCCTTAATCTGTCCATTGGCGGTTTGATTGTTTATTCCGTTGTTTCCTTGCTGCTTGATGCGTTTGTAGCGGTAAACGGATTTTTGCGGATTTTTACGTCAAGCCGTCAGTTGGGTATAGTGTGGAGAGCCTTGATTATACTTCTGTGGTGGCTTCCGCCGCTTAATATTTACCTTATGGCAAAAGCCTGCCAAAAGGTTTATGATGAATATGATATTGAAACGCAGAAAAACGAACTTGACAATGTAAGAAAGGAAAGCGAGATTTGCCGTACAAAATACCCTATACTTATGGTTCACGGTGTATTTTTCAGGGATTTAAGATTTTTTAATTACTGGGGCAGAATTCCTCAGTCACTTATTAAGAATGGTGCAGAGGTATATTACGGCGAACAGCAATCGGCGGCAAGTGTTGAGGATTGTGCGGCAGAGCTTGAAGTTCGTATTAAGCAAATAATTTCGCAGACCGGCTGTGAAAAGGTGAATATAATAGCACACTCAAAAGGAGGCTTGGATTCACGCTGTGTTATTTCCAGCCGAGGTATGGCTAAGTATGTTGCATCACTTACAACAGTTAATACCCCCCACCGAGGCTGTGCGTATGCAGATTTTTTGTTAAAGCATATACCAATGCCTGCGGTAAGCTTTATAGCAGCAAAATATAATTCCGCCCTGCACAGGCTTGGTGACAGGAATCCTGACTTTATCGCAGCGGTAAGCAACCTTACTATGGAGTACTGTACGGAGTTTAATAAGCGCAACCCAAATTCTGAAACGGTATACTATCAAAGTATAGGTTCCCGTATGAAAAGCTTTGCAAGTGCAGGCTTTCCGCTGTGCTTGTCCTATCATTTGGTAAAGCTTTTCGGTGCAAAGAACAGCGATGGCTTAGTTGACAGCGACTCCATGCGGTGGGGAAAAAGACATACCTTTTTTGAACCAAAAACAAAGCGTGGAATTTCCCACGGTGATATGATAGACCTGATGAGAGAGGATATAAAGGGATTTGATGTTCGGGAAGAGTACGTTAAAATTGTAAGTGACCTAAAGAAAATGGGGTTTTAAAATCAACGTGTGATAAAGCCCTTTTGTTTCAGTAGCTCAATACTACAGCTCTTATAATCGCTTTTCTCTATCTCTAATTCCAATAGGTTCCACACCTCACCGCAAACACTGAAACATTCTTTTTCTTTCATGCTTATATCCTTAAAGCCTACGGCTTTATAACAATAGTATGCCGGCATGTTATTGTCAAAAACACCTAATGTGACTTTTTCAACCTTTAGAAATTCAAAGGCATACTTTAGTGCAAGTTCAAGCATTTCTTTTCCGTATCCCATACCTCTTTTTAAATTATCTACAATTACAAAGCCAAAGCGTAAAACCGTTTTATCTTCATCAGTAAATCTCATAATCAGATGCCCGACAATCTCACCATTGTCAACCGCTGTCATCGGATAGAAATTATCTTCATCAATACAATCACCGTTATTGTCAATATACTTTTTGTTCATATCAGCTTCTGTAATTGGAAAAGTTTCAAACCTGTCAGAACTCCATTTTCTAAAACTAACCTCATCATTACACCAAGTAACAATTTTTTTTGCATCACAAGCTTTGTACGGTCTAAGCATAAGCCTATCAACTACAAGTCTTTTATTTTCATTTGACACAATACTTTTTCTCATATCTGTTTCCTCCATAAAAATTAGCAAATTACACATTTTAGCAAAAGAAAAAGCCCTAAGCTAATTAAAGCTTAGGGCGAACTGCCGTCCGTGATACCACCTAAATTCAGAAATATAATTTCTGCTCTCATACGGTACAGGATAATCAATAGATTTATCTGATACCGTTTCCCAGATAACGGTGGAAATATCCGTTGAAGCCTACTTACATATAATATGTTCGGTTCAAAGCTCAAAGGCTACCTTCCTTGCTTTCTTCATGGGAATTTCCACCAAACATTCCCTCTCTGTGAATCCGAAAAGCAAGTACTCCTCCTCGTCAATGCTTTTATATAAATATTGTGCATATACTACCACATAATTTGCGGACTGTCAACCAAAATATTTCTAATTTGCTTGATATTGCGATTTAAGAATATCATTTCCAAACTTGGTTTACCCTCAACAGTTGTTCGTGTTTTAATGTCAATACCCCTAAGTTTGTATGTTTGCATCTCACAGTTAAACTGCGAAATAACTTGTCATAAATTCAAGGGACGAATGGCTAATATGTAGGCAAACTTTACTTTTCCATTTTGAAATTTAATCTTAGTTTGCCGTACTTGCCTTATTCTGCTGCTCCTTTTGATTAAACAAGCTTTCGTGAAATTCCGGGTATCTCTTTTTGAAGTTTATCGGTCTGCCGTTTTCGTTTATAAAACAATGTACGCTCTCTGCCCTAAACACAATCGTACCTTTAACAACTGCCTCATATGTGAGGATTAGTCTTGCTGCTGTTATATCCTTTACCTTTACGGTAAATTCCAAAACGTCGGGATACGTTGTAGATCTTATGTATTCGCAGGATATGCTTACAACGGGCGATACTATCCCCTCAGATTCTATACGGTCATACGGAAACCCTAATTGCTTAAAAAAATCAAGCCTTGCCTCCTCCATATATCTTACATAGTTTGAGTGATGCGTAAGCTTCATTTTATCTGTTTCGTAGTAATTTACCTGCCTTACATAGCTTTTCATAATTTCCTCCTATATTTGCGTTTGTGTTACCACTTTATAATACACCATTTTTGTATTGTTTTCAATTAGGAGAAGTTTTATATTTGTCTTTTAATCATAACAGGGGCAAAACTGCTGATAACAGTTTGCCCCTGTGTATATTAACGGTTTGCAATAACGTAAAATAATCCTTTATTGGTATAATTATAAGTTTATCTGCCGATAAAGCTATTCTCCCTTTAATCTTAGGCGAAAAACTTTTTTCATAAGCTCCTTGCCGTTAAACGGAATTAACGGATAAAGGTAGCTTTTGCCCGACACAGTCTTGTTTGTAAGCACAAGCAGGAACACAGCCACAAGTCCAAGCACAAATCCCCAAACATTAAACAATGCCGTCATAATAAGGAGAAGTATACGCATAAACTTCAACGCATAGCCAAGCTCATAGCTGGGCTGGCTGTAGTTTGCAATCGCCACAAAGGCCATATAAAACAGTGCTTCCTCTGAGAACCAGCCGACGCTTACCGCAAAATCACTCAGTGCTATACCTGCAATAACGCTTAACGAAGTTGACAGGCTGTCCGGAGTATTCAGAGATGCAAGCCGCAGTCCGTCAATAGCTATCTCCAGTATTATAATCTGCCAAAATATAGGTATATTACTGTCCTTGGAAAGCAGCAAAAATTCAAACGACGGCGGCACAAATTGCGGATTTTGCAGAAGCAGCAGCCATAGCGGAGTAAGCACAAGGGTTGCCAAGCATACAATATAACGAGTGAATCTAATATACGTTCCCGTCATTGGCGGAAAATAATAATCGTCCGCTTCCTCAACAATATCGAAAATTGATGTTGGAAGTATCAGTACAGACGGTGAATTGTCCACCAATATTACAATGTTCCCCTCAAGCACAGCCGATGACGCTGTGTCGGGACGTTCAGAGTATTTGATTTTTGGGAACGGATTTATCCAACTGTGCTTATATACCGCCTCAATCAGACTTTGCTGATTCATTGTCAGCGATTCCACTTTTGTATTTTTTATTGCTTTGCATAGCTTTGCCAGCAAAACCTTATCTACACGGTTTTTCATGTAGCAGACAACAACATCGGTTTTGGAAACCGTACCAACGGAAAAATATTTCATAGTTAAATCAGTATCTCTTATTCTGCGGCGAATAAGGGCGGTGTTAAATACCAGTGTTTCCACAAAACCGTCTTTGGAGCCACGCAAAACCTTATCTTTTTCAGGTTCACTTGTTTCCCTTTGCGGATAAGTTCGTGTATCAATCAATATACATCGGTCAAATCCGTCAACTATCAGTGCCGTTACACCGCACAGTACCTGCGTGCATATTTTGTCGGTTTCATCTGCCAAATCTACCTCAAAATACGGCACACAGTTTTTTGAAAAGGTATGTGCATCACGCATAAAGTCCTTATTGTCTACGGAAAAGAAAAATTCCATTATTTTTTCTGTAATTTCGTCTTTAACCAAACCGTCAACAAATATCATACACGCTGTTCTGCCGCAAACCTGTATTGTCCTGTAAACAAGGTCAAAGCTGTCATCGGCATGCAGCTTTTGCCGCAGCATTTCTATATTTTCATCTGCACTTGTTTTTATCTTCATATTTTCCTCACTATTCCTTTATATTGACAATCATTAAGCGGTTGCAGGATAGTAGTATAA
>CAMWIZ010000102.1 GCA_947174455.1 uncultured Clostridia bacterium
CTTAACATACTATAATTGTAAAAAAGTACCGCAATATAACGTATTCGGTACTTTGGTAAGGTTATATGGAATAAGGAGGACTATTTATGAAAAAAACAAAACCCGTTGCTGTATTTATCGTTTCTGCAATTATGCAACTGATTTGTGCAGGCTGGAATGCCGTTTGGCTGATTATTATCTCTGTTGTCAAGGTGGTTAACATGACAACAAAAGTGGTGGATTCCGTAACAGGCGATAAGACAAGCACCTTTGACATTACAAACGTACACAGTTGGGCAGGCTTGATTAACACAAGCACCATTGCTTTGGTTCTGCATGACTTTCTGGTCGGAATTGCGGCAGTAACTCAAGTAATAGCAGGAATTACCGCAATAATATTTGCTGTTGCCGTTTTACTTGACAGGAAGGGAACATGGAGCGGAATAACGGTTATTATCGGTATAATAAGCTGTATTGTCGGATTACCTGCGGCAATCTCGCTATGCTTTGTCACACTCTCGCCGCTTATCCCTTTCAAGGTGCTGATGTTCTTTACTCTGCTTATTGTTCCTGTATTCTACACAGTATACGCCGTAAAGTTCTGCGGAAATCTAAAATCAAACCAACCGTAAAGTGATGTTTACGCAAAATTCTACAAACAAACGAAATCCCTTTAACACACACCCTCTTCTGCAATGTAGTACGGGACTAAAAATAAAGCCTACTGACAGTATGCACAATACCGTCAATAGGCTTTAATATTTATGACAAATTATTTTTCGGTTGGAACAGTAGTATTTACAGTCAAAACATTATCCTTACTGATTGATGCGGTGTTATTCTCATCAAGAGTAATCTCAGTTCCCTTATCACTGTACATCTTTCTTACCTGATCATCATTGATAAAGGTAACCGAACAAATAACCTCCCTCATTGTATCAACGTCTGCTTTTTCATCAAAGCCTGACATTGTGTAGCAAATCGTTCCTGCTTCCTCATTGACTGTATAGTTCTGCTTTAACAAAAGCTTGCTGTTACTGTCATCTGTTTTCTTATATGCTATGCTCATATAATATGTGTACTCTGAGGCATTGTCGTTTACTCTGTAGATAACAGACTCATCATGCTGGAAAACAGAATTTACTGTCTTATAGTCTATTACGGACATAATATCGTCAAGGTACTGGACATCAGTTACTGTCTTGTAATTCACCTTTGGTGTGTATGAACCTAAAAAGTCAGTTATCGGTGAAGAATCAACAAAAGGCTCAAACTCCCCTACCTTCTCCTTGCTTATGTACAGCCCGTCTGCAACCTCGCTGTCATAGTAGGTATCTACGGTAAGAACCCAATTTTCACCGTCATTTGTAAAGGTACAATCCATTGTACCAACCTTGTAGGAATAGCTTTCAGTCTGTTCTGCCTTAGTTATATCCTCATTTACAGTTTTTACAAAGGAGATAATTTTTCTGCGTTCGCCCCACTTGAAATAACGCTTCAAATGATTTTTGAGAGTTTTTGTATTGATACCGCCCGAAATATTTTCAGATGAGCCACTGAAAGTAATTCTAAACAGAGTATCTGTGCCTGTCTGCTCATTTTCAGTCATAACTCTGCTAATGCCGATTGATGCTTCTTCAGCATCAGTATCGTTATACCAGTTGTCGGTAATGCTTAAATTATCACACATTGGTATGGTAATTGCACCGCACTGCCACGATGGATGAGTAGAAATCGCAAGGCTAAGCTCTGTTTCGCTTCCTGTTTGCTCATAGTAATACTTAGCTTCATCGCTGATTGAGTAGTTACTGACCTCAGCACTTCCGTTACTGCAAGCCGTAAGGCTTAAAGCCAATGCGGCAGTCAAAAATATTGCTATAATCTTTTTCATAACCAAAATCCTTCTTCCTCAAAATTTGTTTCTTTCCATTTCTTTATTCGGCAAAATCTCGTAGAATATATTACTCTCACTGATTTCACCTATTACCGCTTCGTCAAGGCTCATCATCAGCATAACCTTGGCATAAGCAGCACACATACCTATATTGTATAATGGAATTTGATTTTTATCAAGCATTTTGCGATAAGATTCATAGGAATATTGTGTCATTTTTGCGGAAGAGACAAAAATTTGTACTTTATTCTTCGCACATTTTTCCGCAAAACGTGAAAAATCTGTATTTTCACCCTCGGTACAAGCCGTTGCGGAGTGATACAGCCGCAGTAAAATCGCCCTCATACCGTCTATGGAAACTGAACTGAAGGCAAGTCCGGGGTAGCTTTGAAGCATAAATACTTTATTGGATAATGTGATTCGCTGATTTTGCAGGAAAGAAAACATTGAGTTGGATTCAGTAAAAACGGGGTTAACTGCGTTATCGTTTCTGACAAAGGTATGTCCGTTAATCACACCAAAAGGCACACCACCCCATGATGAAAAAGAATCTGCGTAACCATCAGCCTCATTTAAACGTGTGGAAATGTAAACACATGGTTCTGCATCCGAACTATTTTTCCAAACCGTAAAAACTCCGCAATTACTGTGGCACCCTTCCGAGAAACCACGGATAAAGTCAACTGCCGCCCAAAAATTCACAAGGCCGTTGCTGTACGGCAAGGATATAACATAGTCAGCCGCAGTCAGCACAATAGGTACACTCACCCACGACAGCAAAAGTCCGAGCATGGCAGATGTGTATGCAAGTGTGTCGCTTCCATGCGTAACAATAACGCCGTCAAAACAGGTATAATCAATGGAAAGCATATAGTTGCATAACTGCGACAAAGTATCACAGGTCAAATTCTCGCTTAATATATTTAACGGATTTACGCATACAAACTCTGTCTTGTCACAATCCTCACTGCCTGCCCTATAAAGATTTATCAACTCATACCCTAAAGACGTGTCTACATCGGCAATACCGTTTTTCACACGACTGCCTATTGTTCCGCCTGTAAAAACCACAAGTATTTTCATCATTGTAAATCTCCATCCAAACTACCCAAACACAAGGCTCGGACAGTCACTTTTTATTTTATCTTTATTATAGCATTATATCACATCTTTCATACATTGGAAAGACAAAGCATTGATAAATGGGTTGTTGACAATTTGTGCCTCCATAGACTGCTTTAACTGTAAATGAACAAATAACTTTTCACCAAATTTACACCGTTAGTCAACTTTGGGGAGAACTACTTGCAGTATGTTCCCCCCTTTCTTAACTATTCATGTACTTCGGTTCGTTTCTTCCGCACTCCGCTGCTCTAAAAAAAGTTTCGTTGACTTTTGAGGAAGCTTGTGAAGAACCTCACTTTTTTTTGCAAAACTCAGTTTTGCCCAACGTCAATTATCTAAGTGAACGTGAATTATCGCCCCAAACGTCAAACATATCATACTGCGGAACTTCTCCGAAACTTTCAAAAACAGACTGCTCATCGTCATAAATATTCGGCAGTCCCTCAATGTACTCCTCATCGCTTACGGAAACTCCGCTTGAGCTTCTGAGCAATGCCGAAACGGACGCACGGAAGTCGTTCATTGTTTTACCGTGAAGCTTAAACCAGTGATCAGGATCACCATGGGCTGTACCCAAACCAAGCTGATTAGCCTCCCTATGGCTTATGATATTATCCACCGACAGGTTATACTCCCTGCATAGGTATGCACAGAACACGGTTGCATTAGTCCATATTTTGTCAAAATAGCCCTGCTGAGCATATACGTCGTATCCGCTTATAACATTGCCCGAATAATAAAAGCCCGATGGTTCGCATATTTCAAAACCGATATGACTGCGGTTTGCAGCTCCGCCAACGTGCCAGCCCACCTCCTCAAATGGTAGGTACTGGTATACTCCCGTATCATCCAGAAAAGCGTGTACACAGACCTCTCGGTCGGTTTCGCCGTTTTTGTAAGAAAGGTTCCACATAGAGTACCACTGGCTTGCGGAAACTCCCGGTGTTGCAGTCGAATGGACTACTATACCCTGTATGTTATAATCATCTTCATCATTGTAGCAGTCATTGCGTGTCATAAGTTTTTTGGTTATTCTAAGATTATTACCTGCAACACTTACCGTTTTTGTTGTAGTTTCGTTAACAACCGTCACTGTACATTTTGCCGTTAATCCTGTAGAGGTTTTAACTGTTACTGTGCTTGTTCCGGGGTGATGAGCCTTGATTTTACCCATATTGGTAAGCATCAGGACAGGCTCGCCCGTTCCGTCATTGGAAATAGCCCCGTCTATTATATAGCTGTATGTAACATTACCATTATTATTGTTTACCGTTTTTACATCTAAATCCGTTCTGTCACCGCACTGCAATGTCAGCTGCTGTGGTACAACCAGGGTTGGTTCATCATTCATTCCCATAACAATTCTCTGTATTTCTATGCAATCTGCAAGAGTAATCACGCCGTCATCGTTCATATCTGCATAAGGAAAATTATCTTGTGATATAAAACTAACCCTTGATGAATGCCGCAATGCTGCATATGCGTCCTTAACAGTAATTTTTCCGTCGTTGTCAACGTCGCCCTTACGACGTTCTGCTGCATACGCATACAGCGGAACCGCTGTAATTATTGCGGCTGACAAAACCCCCGCAACAACACTTTTTACACCGAATTTATTTGACTTTTTATTCATTTTGAAGCCTCCAACCTACTTTAGAACATTAACATACTGTAGATTTAACAAAACACCCTACTAAGTCACCGAAAATTATGCTACACGGTACTTTCTGAATTAGTATAATTACCATAGTTTAATTGTATGGTTTTCACTTGTTTTTGTCAACAATTTTTGTGCTGCCGTTTATTTATGCACTTTATTTTTTATCTTTTTGTGATATAATTGATACATCTAAAACAAAAAGGAGTGATTAGCTTGGCTA
>CAMWIZ010000103.1 GCA_947174455.1 uncultured Clostridia bacterium
GTATAGCAGCCGTTGCAGAGTGTGTAGATATCGGTGCAAAGGATATTGACGGCATCGTAAAATTTGCAGAGGATAATAAAATAGATTTTGCTGTGGTTGCTCCGGATGACCCGCTTGTACTCGGTGCGGTTGACGAGTTGGAGAAAATTGGTGTACCATGTTTTGGTCCAAGGGCAAATGCCGCTATCATTGAGGGAAGTAAGGTTTTTTCCAAGGATTTGATGAAGAAGTTCAATATCCCCACTGCCCGTTATGAGGTTTTTGACGATATGGACAAGGCCCTTGAATATATCAAGACAGCACCGATTCCTACCGTTATTAAGGCTGACGGTCTTGCACTCGGTAAGGGTGTTATCATTGCCGAAACAAGAGAGGATGCAGTAAATGCCGTTAAGTCCATGATGGAAGACAAAATTTTCGGCGAGAGCGGAAGCAGAGTTGTCGTTGAGGAGTTTTTGACAGGCCCTGAGGTTTCTGTACTTTCCTTTACAGACGGCAAAACGATAGTTCCGATGGTATCCAGCATGGATCACAAAAGGGCATTGGACGGTGACAAGGGTCTTAACACAGGCGGTATGGGTACGGTTGCTCCAAACCCATATTATACAGATGAGGTAGCCAAGGAATGTATGGAGAAAATCTTTCTGCCTACTGTACAGGCTATGTCCTCACTTGGCAGACCGTTTAAGGGTTGTTTGTACTTTGGTCTTATGCTTACTCCGAACGGGCCAAAGGTTATAGAGTATAACTGCCGTTTTGGCGACCCCGAAACACAGGTGGTTTTGCCCTTGCTTGAAAGTGATTTGTTTGAAATTATGAGGGCGGTATCAGAAGAAAGACTTGACAAGATTGAGGTTAAATTTGCAGATAAAAATGCCTGCTGTGTAGTTCTTGCCTCGCAGGGTTATCCAAAGGCTTATGATAAAGGCTTTGAAATAACTGTAGGCGAGCTTGCAGATAACGCAGACTACTACGTTGCAGGTGCAAGGCTTGAAAACGGAAAGCTGCTTACAAACGGCGGTCGTGTGCTTAATGTTGTTGCAACGGCAGACACGCTGGTTAATGCGGTTGCTGATGCTTACAAGGCTGTTGAAAGCATTACTTTTGAAAACGCTTACTGCCGCAGGGATATAGGTCAGAGGGCGTTAATGGCTAAGGAGGGTTAACCTGTGGTTTACAGAATTTATGTTGAAAAGAAAGAATCACTTGCAAATGAGGCTAAGTCATTGTGCAACGATGTAAAAACCTTTTTGAGCATTAAGGGTCTTGAAAAGGTTCGTCTTTATAACAGGTATGATGTCGAAAACATAACAGAGGAGCTGTTTGACTACTGCAAGAAAACTGTTTTTTCAGAGCCTCAGCTTGATATAGTTTCAGATGATGTCAACACAGAGGGAAGCAGTGTTGTTTTTGCTGTTGAGTATCTCCCCGGTCAGTTTGACCAAAGAGCCGACTCTGCTGCCCAGTGTATCCAGATTATTTCTCAGCAGGACAGACCTATTGTAAAAACTGCTAAGGTTTATGTGCTTTACGGCAGCCTTACCGAGAGCGAAGCAGAGCAGATTAAAAAGTACGTTATCAATCCTGTTGAATGCCGTGAAGCGTCACTTGAAAAGTGCAGTACACTAATTTCAGAGTACGAAATTCCGACAGAGGTTGCTGTTCTTAACGGCTTCAACAAGCTTGATGAGGACGGATTAAAGCAATTCATGACTGAAAAGGGTCTTGCAATGGACTTGGACGATATCAAGTTTTGCCAGACATATTTCAAGAGTGAGGACAGGGATCCCACAATCACAGAGATTAAAATGATAGACACCTATTGGTCGGATCATTGCAGACATACCACCTTCCTTACAACTATTGATGAGGCAAAATTTGAGGACGATCTTTTGCAGAAAGCTTATGAGGAGTACCTTGAAACAAGAAAGGCTGTCGGTAGGACAAAGCCCGTAAACCTGATGGATTTGGCTACGGTGGGTACCAAGTATCTAAAACAACAGGGTAAGCTTGATAAGCTGGACGAGTCAGAGGAAATAAATGCCTGCACAGTAAAAATTAAGGTTGACGCTGACGGTGAGGAAGAGGATTGGCTGCTTCTCTTCAAGAACGAAACACACAATCACCCAACAGAGATTGAGCCTTTCGGAGGAGCGGCTACCTGCATTGGCGGTGCAATAAGAGATCCGCTTTCGGGACGTTCATATGTATACGGTGCTATGCGTGTAACCGGTGCTGCCGACCCGCTTAAGTCAGTAAGCGAAACTATGAAGGGTAAGCTTCCGCAGAGAAAAATCGTTACAACAGCAGCTGCAGGCTACAGTTCCTACGGTAATCAGATTGGACTTGCAACAGGTCAGGTTGATGAGATTTACCATGACGGCTATGCAGCAAAGCGTTTGGAAATTGGTGCTGTAGTTGCAGCAGCACCTGCTGAGAACGTAAGACGTGAACGTCCTGACCCCGGCGATATTGTTATCCTGCTCGGCGGACGTACAGGCCGTGACGGCTGCGGCGGTGCTACAGGCTCATCAAAGTCACATACTTTAAGTTCACTTGAAAGCTGCGGTGCAGAGGTTCAAAAGGGTAATGCACCTGAGGAAAGAAAGCTTCAGAGATTGTTCAGAAACAAAGAAGCTTCACTTCTTATTAAACGCTGCAATGACTTCGGTGCAGGCGGTGTTTCCGTTGCTATCGGAGAGCTTGCCGACGGATTGGAAATTGACCTGAACGCAGTTCCTAAGAAGTATGACGGTCTTGACGGAACGGAGCTTGCAATAAGTGAGTCACAGGAGCGTATGGCTGTGGTTGTAGAGCCAAAGTACGTTGAGCGTTTTATGGAGCTTGCAGCAAGTGAAAATCTTGAAGCGACCGTTGTTGCAGAGGTAAAGGCTGAGCCACGTCTTGTTATGAAGTGGAATGGCAGAGATATAGTAAATATTTCCAGAGAGTTCCTTAACTCTAACGGTGCAGAAAAGCATATTGTTATTACTCCCGATGCACCTAAGGACTTTAGCTGTAAGGTTGACGGAAGCTTTGAAGAACTTTACAAAAAGCTTGCAGGTAACCTTAATGTATGCTCAAAGAGAGGATTAAGCGAGCGTTTTGACTCTACCATTGGTGCAGGCACTGTTCTTATGCCGTTTGGCGGAAAGAACCAGCAGACACCTATACAGGCTATGGTTCAGAAGGTTTCCATGGAGAAAAAGCATACAAAATCATGCTCCGTTATGGCTTGGGGCTACAATCCGTTTATTACGGAAAAAAGTCCGTATCACGGTGCTTATCTTGCGGTTATTGAGTCCGTTTCAAAGCTTGTTGCTGCGGGTGCGTCATTTGAGGATGTATATTTAACATTCCAAGAGTATTTTGAAAGACCTAACCGTGACGGTAAGCGTTGGGGTAAACCTCTTTCCGCTTTGCTCGGTGCGTTTAAGGCACAGCTTGAACTTGAATGTGCATCTATCGGCGGTAAGGATTCTATGAGCGGTTCGTTTGAGGATTTGGACGTACCACCTACACTTGTTTCCTTTGCAGTGACTATGGATAAGACAGACAACATTATTTCCAACGAATTTAAGGCAGACGGTCATAAGGTTGTAATTATAAAGCCTGAGTACGATGAAAATAATCTCCCTGTAACGGCTTCACTAAAGGCTGTTTACGCTCAAGTTACAAACCTCATGAGAAGTGGTAAGGTTGCAGCGGCTTACACTCCAACACTTGGAGGTGTGGCAGAAGCAATTATGAAAATGTGTTTCGGTAACGGAGTTGGATTTAAGTACAATGACAGCGTATCTATGCAGGATATTTTCGGATACAGCTACGGTTCGTTTATCTTGGAGCTTACAGATGATACAGAGGTCGGCACAGTTCTCGGCTATACAACCGCCGACAATGATATTGAGTACAACGGCACAAAGCTTGTACTTGATGAACTTCTCGGCATTTACGAAAATAAGCTTGAGCCTGTTTATTCCTGCAACATTGCGTCAGAAAACAAAGATATTCCGAACTTCTCATATAATGCAGAGAGCTATCCGTCACCTGCTGTTAAGACTGCAAAGCCGAGGGTTCTTATTCCTGTATTCCCCGGCACAAACTGCGAATTTGATACAGCAAAGGTTCTCAGGGATGCAGGTGCAGAGCCTGAGATTATAGTTATCAATAACTTGACGGCACAGGGTATTTCCCAGTCGGTTGAGTACTTTGCAAAGAGAATGAAAGATACACAAATGGTATTCATTCCGGGAGGATTCTCAGGCGGTGACGAGCCTGACGGTTCGGGTAAGTTTATAACGGCATTCTTCAGAAATGCAGTAATTAAGAATGAGGTAACAGAGCTGCTCGAAAAGAGAGACGGTTTGATGGCAGGTATCTGCAACGGTTTCCAGGCACTTATTAAACTTGGTCTTGTTCCTTACGGAAAAATTATCGACACTGATGAAAATTGTCCTACACTTACCTACAACACAATCAGCCGTCACCAGTCAAGACTTGTTCGCACAAGAATTGCTTCAAATAAGTCACCATGGCTCATGGAAACACAGGTCGGCGATGTTTATACAGTTCCGATATCTCACGGTGAGGGTCGCTTCCTTGCAAGTGATGAGGTTATAGCAGAGCTTGCAAAGAACGGTCAGATTGCGACACAGTATGTGGATTTGAACGGCAACGCAACCGATGATATTCACTTTAACCCGAACAACTCCGCCTTTGCTATCGAAGGTATTACTTCACCCGACGGTAGGGTATTTGGTAAAATGGGTCACTCCGAGAGAATTGGCGATGGTCTTTACAAGAATGTTGACGGTTTGTACGATATGGGTATGTTCAGATCGGCTGTTAAGTATTTCAAGTAATTTTGATGGATTATAT
>CAMWIZ010000104.1 GCA_947174455.1 uncultured Clostridia bacterium
CCTATTTCCGGTAAATTTTTCAACAATAAATTGAATATTTTTAAAAGTAAAAGGGTATTTTAAAATTGCGGAGCAACATGGTTTGTGAAGTACGTACTATTATCAGGGGTAATTACAGATACGGCAGTGCTTGTTCTGTGATGCAAGAAGAGAAAGTAGTAATTATAGGTTAAGTTCTCTTTTTATTCTGTTCGTGTTTTATTTTAAAATGTACGCCCATGGGTGAATTTTTTTGATTTTACATATGTTCGGTTTAAAACAAAAAATCCCCCACAAACACTGAAGAATCAGTATTTGTGGGGGATTAAAAGTCTGGTCGAGGTGACAAGATTCGAACTTGCGACCTCTGCGTCCCGAACGCAGCGCTCTACCAAACTGAGCCACACCTCGAAAACATAAGCCTCACTGCTGTGAGGCTTGGTGGCTGGGGAATAGGGATTCGAACCCCAACAAACAGAGTCAGAGTCTGTCGTGCTACCGTTACACAATTCCCCAACGACAATAGATATTATAGCACACTTCATTAAAATGTCAATACCCTTTTTAGAAAAAATCTATAATTTTACAGGATACTGCCGAATTTATAAAATCCGTATTGAAAAATAGAAGAAAAAATAGTAATATAAATGTAACGTTATAGCTTGGGGTGTAAATATGAATTTTCTGAAAAAGCTTTTTAATGTTCTCATTATAGTAATTGCAGCAGTGCTTATTGTTATTTGTCTGGATTTGGTGCTTAACCGTACGGTTAAAACGAACTACACCGACATAAGTAGTGTGGACAGGACTGCCTTGTCACAAATAAGCGATGTTATAGTGCTTTTTGATGAAAAGTACGGTGACGAGAACGTTTGGAGTGAAAGTTACAATCTTACAGAGGGCTGTTATGTTATCACACGTACTCTTGGACTATTAAAAGGTACAACCTATGTTATAAACGCGGATATGTCCGACAGCATCTTTGCACAAAGAATTGAGATGCCGAGTAAGTATGGTAATCTGCCCGTGTACAGAATGGCTATGTGTACTCCGCAAATGCTCTTTTTATTCGGTAGTTCAGGCGATAATTGTGTTATATCGGTCGGCGATGATGAAATGTATTCCATAAAATATAACTCCGGTTCTGTTTCTTATAGCGGTATGGACTCTTTGGAAACAAAATTTGTGACAGGCAGCTTTGATATGCTCGTTAATACTGAAGATACCCCCACAGCAGATAACAGCGTTGTGTATGATACATCAAGTGTTGACAATGTTGCTTTGACGGGATTACAGTATCGCATAATTGACGAGCTTCTTAACTGTGCCAACAGAGATGAAATGAACGAGCTTATCGCCGAGTACGTTATTGTAAGGGAGGAACAACTTGGCGGCAACCGACAGCTTGCACACAGTCAGGAATGTATTGAGTTGACAGACGGTTGCAGGCAGCATGTCCTATACAATGTAAGTGCAGAACTTGGGGAGAATTTTACATATTTCAATAAATATAAACCCGATGACATTAAATTCTACAGTGCTTTCTATTATATATGTACCGGTCAGTACCAAAGTGACACAAATGAGTATTTTAATAAGCTCGGTAATGCCTATGTTGGTGCGGCATTGTGCGAGGTGCTTGACAAGTTTAATATTATTCCCGACTGGAGAGAACAGCTTGACGGTTCTACCAACGAGGATTTTATCTCACAGTACAGTATGATAAAGGAATATTACAATGAAAATTGTGCTGAGTATAAGGATAAATCACTTGAGGTTATAAAAAAAGCTTATAATTATACCGAGATAGAAAGTATGGCATCTGCTTTGGCAGGAAATACTTCTGTAATGTAAGTTATTGTGATTATGGGAAATTTTGACTGTGTCAGAACAAATCAAAGAAAAAGATTTCGGGTGGCAGATGTTTTTATTATTGCATTCCTGATTGCGTTATCTGCTATGTTCCTTGTTGTCCAATTTTCGGACAACGGCAGCGGAATGACCATGGTTGTGAGAAAAGATTCAGAGGAAATAATGAAAGTCAATTTGTCACAGGTTAATGAACCATATGAGGTTTGTATTGACAGTGAATATAACATTATCTTGAGTATTGACCGCAACCGTGCAGAGGTGATAAGCTCGGAATGTCCCGATAAGGTTTGTGTTTCGGCGGGGGTGCTTGACAGAGTAGGCATGTCGGCGGTATGCCTGCCTGCGAAAATTTCCGTTGAAATTATCGGCGGGGAAAATCAACTTGACGGAGTGGTGGGGTAGTATGAACAAAAGCTTTAGTTCTAAGAAAAATCACCGCTTTGTTTCACGTCTTGCAAAGCTGTCGGTTTTGTCGGCTTTGTCTGCTGTCCTTTCTATGCTTGAGGGAATGCTTCCGGAGCTTCCTGTTCCCGGTGCAAGGTTTGGTCTTGCAAACCTTGCAGTAATGACAGCTATAGACATTGACGGACTTGCAGGCGGTATATGCGTTTCTGTGGTAAAGGCAGGGTTTGGACTTATTACCCGTGGTCCGACGGCAGGATTTATGAGCCTTTGCGGCAGCTTGCTGAGTACGTTTGTTATGTGGCTTGTTTATAAATATGATAATAATATTTTTGGTTATGTTGGAGTCGGTGTGCTTGGTGCGGCGGCTCATAATGCGGGACAACTGTGTGCGGCATTTGTGCTTATGGGTAGTGCTGTTTGGTACTATGTGCCATTTTTACTGCTTGTTTCAACTGTCAGCGGTTCGTTAACAGGAGTTATTAACAGTATACTTTTACCGGCGGTAAGGGGAACTCAGCATCACAGCAGTTAGTAATGCAGCATACTTTTAAAAAAATATAAAGAATAAAATTTTTGTTTAAAGGAGAAATTTTTGTGAAAGTTTTACTTACAGGCGGTGCCGGATATATTGGTTCGCATACTTGCGTAGAATTGTTGGAGAGAGGTTACGAGGTAGTAATTGCAGATGATTTTTCAAACAGCAATATTGAGGTAGTGAACAGAATCAAAGAGATTACAGGTAAGGGGGTTAAGCTGTATAATCTTGATGTAAGCAATAAGGCTGCAATGTCTGAAATGTTTAAAGCTGAAAATTTTGATGCAGTTATTCATTTTGCAGGCTTCAAGGCTGTGGGAGAGTCCTGCCGCAAACCTTTGATGTACTATAGGAATAATCTTGACACCACTCTTACTTTGCTGGAGGTTATGGCTGAGTACGGTGTTAAGAAAATAGTTTTTAGCTCATCTGCAACTGTTTACGGCGAAAGCAACCCTTCACCGTACAAGGAAACCATGCCAGTAACAGGCTGTACAAACCCCTACGGCTGGACAAAGCTTATGATAGAGCAAATTTTACGTGACACGGCAAATGCTGACAGCGAGCTTTCAGTTGTACTTCTCAGATACTTCAACCCAATCGGTGCACACGAAAGCGGAAGAATCGGTGAAGATCCCGCAGGCATTCCCAATAATCTTTTGCCGTATGTTGCTAAGGTCGCCGCAGGCAAACTTGAGCGTTTGGGCGTGTTTGGCAACGACTTCCCAACAAAGGACGGTACGGGAGTAAGAGATTATATACACGTTGTAGACTTAGCAAAGGGTCATGCCGCAGCACTTGATTATACGGATACTCATAAGGGAATTGAAGCTATCAACCTCGGTTCGGGTGAGGGTCACAGTGTGCTGGAGGTTGTAAATACATTCTCTGAGGTAAATAACGTACCTGTACCGTATGTTATTCAGGAAAGACGTGCAGGGGACTTGGCAGAGTATTATGCAGACGCTGCCAAGGCAAAAGAACTGTTGGGCTGGGAAGCTGAGAAAACACTGGAGGATATGTGCCGTGATCTTTGGAACTGGCAGTCGCATAACCCCAATGGTTATAAAGAATGAGAAAGTTTGCGGCAAGAACAGCCGCCTTATACCTTTTCATTATAATATGTATGTTTTCAGTGCCGTTTACAGCATATGCTCAAGTGGCGGTTGAGGGCGATACTTTGACTGTTACTGTCAGTGTTTTCAATCAACCCGATTTAACAAGCCTGGCGGACGAAGTTGTATATGATAAAAACAGCTTGGAATTGTTAAGCTACAATGCTCCGCTTGGAATAAGTCAGTGCAACGACACTGTTGAAGGTAAGTTTTATGTGGCAAATATTTTTGACCCCGTAAAGGGAATGGATTTTACAGAAAAGACTTCTGTACTTGAATTGGTTTTTGCAGTCAAGTCAAATATTTCCGATGTTGAGGGGGCAGTAACTCACACGGTCACAGATGTGTTGGATTCTCAGCTTACAGAGGTTAACCATGATACTATAGTAATGGAGTTCAGCATAACCCCCGGTGGTGCAGAGGTATACAAGCCTGATGAGGGAATCACGTCCGGGAATAGATCGGACTCACCACTTGTTATTACTCCATATTCCGGTTCATCGGCGGCAACTGCCGGAAACGAGGGCAGGACTTCTAATTTGCAAGAAAATTCTTCAGACCTATCTAATGGAGAAAACGTTACTGTGAATGACACCTCTAAGATTATAACAGGACATGTGTCAGAAGATTATGTTGATTCTGATGATGAGGAGAGACTTGTATCGCAGCAAAATATATTTAAAGAGAGCGGAGATACTCCAACACCGTACAACACCACGGCACACAAGCGATATGTTACCGCCTTTATAATAGGCGGGGGTCTGCTTACTGTGTCTGTAATTGTGATTTTAATTATAATGTATAAGGCAAAAAGACAGCCCGCACGTCACGGAAAATAACCTGATAATATTTGATTTATATATAATGAACAATTTATGAACTGAATCATATAAAACACTAAGATTCTTTACAAATTCGTGATTTTTTGTTCTTCAACTATTGATTTTTAAATTTGAATGTAGTATAA
>CAMWIZ010000105.1 GCA_947174455.1 uncultured Clostridia bacterium
ATGCGGTATACAGATTTTAAATAATAATCAAATAAAAAGCGTAAAATAATATAATATAAATCGGTATTTGTTAAGAGGTGCAGCTGTAAACAAAGGTCTGTAAATTGCTCTTAAAAGAGTAAGGCTTTTACATTACACTGCACCTTTTTGATATATAATTTCCGGATTGATATTCATTTTATTCTATAGATGAAGAAAGAGCTAATAACAAAAAAATTCCGGTAGGAAACGTAAATTTCTTCCAAAGTACTTTTAAATATGCAGATTTCAAAGACACACCTCGGTCGTCAGCAGCAAATGTTTAAACCTATTACAAAACCTTATCATTCATAAAATCGACCATAATTTTTCGTACATAATTTTTACTTACAAAAGGTTGCATATGTTGATTTTTGTGGTAAAATAGTAATGATAATTTATTTTTGATTGGCTTGCCCCAAAATAAAGGGGGATTATTTTATGGGTGTATTAAACGAACTTTTTCAGGATTTTATCTCAGTTATGCGTACCTTTCAATTCAAGGACGCAGTTGACATAATAGCAATAGCCATTATTATCTACAGCCTTATTAAGCTTGTTCGTGAAACAAGAGCCGTACAGCTTGTAAAGGGCATTCTTATACTGATGCTGCTGTATGCGGCGGCATTTGTATTCAAGCTTACATTGCTTACAGCCATGCTGAACAAATTCTTTGAATTTGCCGTACTGCTGCTCTTTATTGTGTTCCAGCCCGAAATAAGAAAAATTCTCGAACAGCTCGGCCGCAGCAACTTTTCTTACCGAAAAATAAAGGGTGTATTCACCGACAGCGGCAGTGACGATGCCGCTTTAAAAAAGAAAAAGAACATTTCTATATATGTTGACGCCGTAATGCAGCTTCACTCAAAAAAGACAGGTGCATTGATAGTTTTTGAACGCAGAACCCGACTGGGTGATATAGCGTACACGGGAACTACTATTGACGCAAATCCGTCAACCATGCTTATAGGAAACATATTTTTTAACAAAGCACCCCTGCACGACGGTGCAATGATAGTCCGTGACGGCAAGGTTTATGCCGCAGGCTGTATTTTGCCGCTGACGAAAAACGAGGACGTTGACGATAACTTAGGAACACGTCACCGTGCAGCACTCGGTGTAAGCGAAGAATCCGATGCAGTCGTTGTGGTTGTTTCGGAAGAAACAGGCTCAGTGTCAATCGCACTTAACGGAGTACTGACAAGAGACTACAACCGTGAAACACTGACCAACACACTTAACGACTTGCTGGTTTCAGAAGAAAGTGAATACTCGGATAAGCTTCCTTTCCTCCCTAATTCAAGAAAGGAGAAGAAAGAAGATGAGTGAAAAAAACAATAATAAAAAAACAAGAAGACGTTTTCGTGAAATATGGAGCAGTGAAAAGTTTCTCGCTTTATGTTCGCTTATGCTGTCATTCATAATATGGCTTGCCGTTGCATCAAGTTCGGGTGAGGTTGAAAACTATACAATAAACGATATACCTGTTGATATTGAGCTATCTGACGAAGCCATTGCCGATGGACTGACTGTAGTAAGCGTAAACGATGTTCCTGTTGACAAGTTCACTGTATCTGTAAAAGTTGCGGGAAACAGCCTGACCATAGGATCTCTTACTTCCTCTGACATTCAGGTTTCCGGCTCGAATATGGGCAACATTGTCACAAGCGGAACATATAATGTGTCCCTGACTACAAGGGCAGTAGGTTTTAAATCAAACTACAGTATTAAGTCTATAACTCCCTCGGAGGTTACTGTAGTTGTTGACAGAAATATTGAAAAGGAATTGCCCATTGAAAGCCAGATTACAGCAAGCACTACGTCAGATTACTACATGGGAAGTCCGACATTCTCTTCAAAAAATGTAATAATCAAGGGACCTGAGCAGAGTGTATCAAAGGTTGCAAGGGTTGTTGTCATAGAACAGGTAGACAGGGAACTGACAAATACAGTTACTATTGAAAATCTGAATCTCACATTACTTGATGCCAACAATAAACAAATAGAGGACAGTTCACTGATAATTGAACCGACTACAGTAGATGTAACAATACCTATACTTCCCAAAAAGACGGTGCCTATTGATATTGTGTGCGAAAACAGACCAATGGGACTTGACCTTAACAGCTTTATCAGTATTGAACCAAAGGTTATTGAGATAGCTGCATCTGAGGATATTATAAACACAATTACAAGTATATCCGTAGGTCCTCTTAACTTCAACACCCTTGAATTCGGCACAAGCAAGCTTGATTTTGAAATAGTTATGCCGGAGGGTGTCAGAAACCTAAATAACATTGAGAAAGCAACCGTTCAGTTTAATTTCAATCAATTTGATAAGGTTACAAAGAATATTTCTGCCTTTCAATTTGCAAATGTTCCTGACGGACTTGTAGCAAGCTACTCACCGTACAGCAGCATTGATGTTACTTTCATCGGGCCAAAAGATGATATAAGCAAACTTTCCTTATCTGATATTTCCGCAATAATTGATATGTCAGATTCAACTATGGGTAACTCTGATGTACCCGTTACCGTAAGGCTTGATACATCCAGCCCATGTTGGGTTTACGGAACGTACAGCGTAAACGTAACCGTAACCGACCAAGAAAGTGCAGTGCCGTCAACAGGAATAACAAGTGCCTCGGATAATGACGAAGATCACCAAAATCCGGACATTCCCGACTTGGATAATAGTTAACCTATAATTCAAAAAAGTTAGAGAAAAAACAATGCAGCCACCGCAAGACTTGCTTATTTCAGCAGCCTTGCGGTGGCTTTTTGACTGTTTATTATTATAAAGAAAAAACCGCAACAGGAAGAATTAAATGAAATCGCCAATACATAAAAGCACGACAAAAATTGCTGCTATAAAAATACCTCATTATGATATTTTTCTTACACCGCAACATCCCTATTATAAAACACTTTACCTTCTCCCTTTTTTATCAGTGGTGTATCGAAGATACGATAGTACAATAAACAAGGGAACGATTACCGAATACAAAATACTGTCGTCATATTAAATCCATTACTTACAAAAAACCTAAAAACAACAAAAAGACACGATTAAGAAACCGTGTCTTTTGTGTATCCAATGATTATGTTAGACTTCATATAAATTTGTATGATTTCTTAAATTGCCCTGAGAGATTAACATGCTTTACCTCATAAGCAGGAAATTTACAGCGTTTTAGTAAAACAGATAATTCTATTTACTTCTGTAAAATTCATAGCTTTGTGAAAGTGAAAACTACCTACATTATCTATTTCGCAATCACTTGCAAACTCTTGACAGCCATTATCCTTTGCCCATGCCTCACACTCTGCTAATAGTTCTTTAGCATACCCTTTATTGCGATACCTTTCTTTGATAAAAATTCCCTCTAAGTAACCGACAGGTGTTGTTTTCGTGCCTTCTACATAATCATATCGCAACTGGCACTGTGCAAAGCCTACAGGCACATCGTTTTCAAATTTTAAGAAAAATTGAGATTTTCCTTTAGAAATAGTCTCAGAAAATTGATTGACCAAATCACTGACAGAGTAACTTCCCCACATCAGTACCGCCAAATCTGCCAGTGTTTCTAACTCGCTTTTTCCTGCTTGTCGCACCATATCCATTTCTCCAAATCCCGATTATGATTTGATATTTTTTAATGTATGACCCAAACAGTCTGTCGTAGCCTAATCACGTCCAGAACCGTCTACTTATAAGTACGATTACGATTGATACTCCTCGTACCACCCCTGAACCACATTTAACGGATGCATTATCAGTTCGGCTGTCTCCTCAACACTTTTACCCTGCTCAAACTGTTTGCATGCTACCGAATACATACTTTCTGACACTTCAACCAAATGTCCGTTGGGATCAAATATATGAATTCCTCTTTGTAACCACGAATATGTTTTTGGTTCATGAAGACGTTCCACTTCAGGATATTTATCTAGAAGAGCAATAAATTCATCAAAATTTTCCGTTTCAAAGTAAAGCTCCATGGTATTGGAACGATACTTCATGGTATCTGGCAGAAATCCCGCAACTTTATCAAAATGCTCCTGCAAAGTTAATCCACAAGTCAATGTCTTGCACCATCCCAAATCAACCGCTACCTCCTGATCGAACAAATCCTTGTAGAATTTCAGTGATTGCTCCATATCCTTTACAGCAATTAATGTATTACAATATTTCATAAGTCATCACTTTCTTTCTCAATCACATTTTAGCTAACTAATGATTATGTTATGGTGTCATTCAAACTTTGTAAGATTCCCCAATTCGCCATGAAACGCTTTATTTGCTTTGTCCCACAAATCGGAAATTGTCAATCTATTATTATACTGTCAATTCCCGCAAATTCGGGAACAATTATAGATTGTATGTCTGCTTTTATTTCTTCTTTTACGTCTGTTATACAACACGATCTTAGTCCACCAATACTTTTACAGTCGTCCTCAATCAGTATATCCGGTTTGATTTGTTCAACAATCTCGCTATATGTTTCGCCTTTATCCCTGCATAAAATTTCTGTATATGTCATACCGTAAAAATCGACAACCGACTTTATGAAGGCGTATCTCGTTTTACGAACATAGGAACAAAGATATATTTCATAGCCTTTCCCATACAATGTATTGACTATGCTAACTGCATTTCCAATTGGTTTATATCCGTATTTTGTAAATAGGAATAATAAAGGTTTTGTATAGAATGTTGTTCCCTCTATGAAAATCATTATCCGCATAAGCTCTTGTACCTCAAATTCCGATTGTGATTTAATGATTTAAGGGAAACATTAGTTGTTATATTTTGTTATTAAAATC
>CAMWIZ010000106.1 GCA_947174455.1 uncultured Clostridia bacterium
CGAAGTTAATCATGGAGTCAAAGCCGCCCTCTGTATAATATGTGTCATATACAACACCGTGATCCCATGCCTCACCTGTCATCCAGAAATCGTCTGTCCAGTCGGCACCGACTTTTCCCTGGTTGTTATTTCTCCAATCTTTAAGAGCTGCCACACAGGCAGTTTTCAGTTGATTCCATGCCGGCTTGTCAACGTGCTTTGCGGTATCACATCGGAAGCCGTCTACGCCGTATGTTCTTACCCAATCAGCAAGCCATGACGATATGTAACCTGTTACTGTATTGGATGAACCGTACTTTGAAAGCTTATCATTGAGTGTACCCTCCTGCGTCCACTTCGTATTCAACAGCGGAGGAATAGAAACAGATTTTGTCGCCTCTGTTCTGAAGTCAGGAAGACCTGTTAGGGATTGCGTTAATTCAGAACCGTCTCCGTCTTCGGTATATCCCGGAAGACCACTGCGGATCCAGTCGTTACCCCACCATCTGCCCCAGTCAGCAGCAGAGGACTGGAAGTCAATGTGGTCATTTACACTGCTTACACCATCAAGCCTGTACTTGAACTCCGACGCACCTTCAAGCAGAGTACCGAAGTTAAATTCTTCCATATCCTTTACAGTGTTGTAACCTGCATGGTTCATTACAATATCCATAACGATTCTGATACCATGCTCATGTGCGGTGTCAACAAGCTCCTGAAATTCTTCAGCCGTACCAAAGTTATTGTCGGTTTCTGTATAGTCAAGCACATAATAACCGTGATAAGAATAGTGTGCATATCCCTTACCCGAATCACAGTAGCCGTGTAACTGCTCATAGGGGGCAGAAAGCCAAATGGCATTTACACCTAAATCATTGAAATAACCCTCCTCAATGGCTTGGGTAATACCTTTAAAGTCACCGCCGTGGAATGTTCCGGGGGCAGTGTCCCATCCGGACAACGGACTTCCGCTTGCATCGGTGGCTCTTCCATATGAATGGTCATTTGAGGTATTTCCGTTTTTGAATCTGTCCGTTAATAGGAAATACACCGTAGCATTATCCCAAGAGAACGCCGACGGATCACCTTCCGAGGAAAGCTGTGTGCCGAGTGTTGCTCCGGAATCTGTCGCTGCCACTTCTGCTGCGGAAACCGGCAGTACAGCCGACGTCAATAATGCAGCGGAAAGAATCGCAGACATTATAATCTTCTTTTTACTCATTGTACTCTTCCTTTCAAAATTTTTAGGATAAAAGCAATACCGCACAAATACATTCTATTGCTTATGCATAGTCAACTTCCATATCCTCCGACAACTGCAAATGTGCACACAGTAACTGTACGGTATTACCTCTAAAGAAATGGGCATAACAACCCACCAGTACTGTCTAATTTTAACATATTACGTAACAACATTCAACATTTTTTTATTATTGAAACACAATTTTGTATATTTACACATATCAGCAAAAGTCATTTTATATAAAACCACAACTGTTTTCAAACAGACATCACACTATTTCAAGTAACGCACACATACCACCCCGTTTGCCACCTGTGGCACGGTGCGACCATACTAAATCGCTGTTGCAGTATGTGCAAACATCACTCTTTACTATACTGTCGTTGTTCACCCCGGCTTTGACAAGTATTTGACGGTTTGCCTCAGCAAGATCTATCATATACTTCCCGTTATCTTTATCAGTAACAAATTTTCTGCTGTCAAATACGTCAAGGGCCACAAACTGCTCAGCCACAGTTTTATCAACTTCATAGCAGCACTTTCCTATTGTCGGACCTATCATTGCCAATATATCACTTGGTGATGTTCCAAACTCTTCTGCCATTCTTTCAACTGTAATTCTGCCAATCTCCGCAACCGTACCTCTCCAACCCGAATGAGCCGCAGCGATAGCTTTATTTTTAGTATCAACCAACAGTATGGGGGTACAGTCGGCAAAATACGTTACAAGGGTTACTCCTGTTTCATTTGTAATAAGAGCGTCAACACTCTCCATATCTCTCGGTTTATATATGCCAATTCCTTTTTGTGCGGATGAAACACGTCTTACATTCGTGTGATGATCCTGTGCAGAAGCAACCAAGCTGTCAAACCCAACACCGACCGCACTGCACAAACGCTTATAGTTTTCCGTAACATTCTCATGGTTGTCACCACGATTAAACGACATATTCATTGAGGTAAATTCTCCGCTGCTGACACCACCCATCCGAGTTGAAAAAGCATGTCTGATGTATGGAAACTCTTCCAATTTTTTAAATGTAAGATATGCAACTGCATCCTTTATGTTAAGATTCATTGTATTACTTGTAAAAATCATATTATTTTTCCTTTCAAGATATATTTTTATCTAAAAAACAGCTATAATAATAGTTGCACGTTTAAAAGCACAAATTTCGAATTCAAAGTGCGAACCTATTTTTACGGCTAATGCTAATCGAAATCAATCTAATACTTTTTTGCAGTTCTTTGCTTAGATTAGTGTTAAATACATAAGGAGCGAAAGTCATGGCTTCTAAGCTGTTTGGTAAAAATATTGCGGTTGATTGTCAATACTGCGATAATTGTATCATTGACTCGCAGGGAGCACAAATTTGTATTAAAAACAAATGTATAACAAACGGCAAGTGCAGAAAATTTGCCTATAATCCCTTGATGCGAAAGCCGTTCAAGCTTCCTGTACTGCCAAAATACAACCCTGAGGACTTTATGCTGTAGGGGTTAGTTAGGACTTGTTTTTTAGTGAAAGATACTTTTAGCTGAAAACAGGCATTAACATTGTATCATTAAATAATGATAATTTCAATAATCATTTTCAGCGAAAGGAGGGCGAACTTATGGATACTGTAGAACGCTGCTTGGCCTGTCCGCACAAGTGCGGTGTTAAAAGAACACTGCTTGAGGGAAAGGGTTATTGCCGTATGGGACTTAGTCCGAAGATTGCCAGAGTCGGCCCTCACTATTGGGAGGAGCCTTGCATCAGCGGCAACAAAGGCAGCGGGGCAATTTTTTTCAGTGGCTGTACTCTCAAATGTGTTTTTTGTCAAAATTATGAGATAAGTGCCAATCATGTTGGAACATTTATCACGCCCGAGCAGCTTGCAAACTGCTACCGCAATCTTGAGGAACAGGGTGTACATAACATTAACTTGGTCAGTGCAAGCCATTTTATAGAAGCTGTTATAGAAAGTTTTAAGATATATCGGCCGAAGATACCTGTTCTGTACAACACAAGCGGTTATGAAGATGTTGAAAGCTTAAAAAGACTTGAGGGTTACATTGACATCTACCTCCCCGACTTTAAGTATTCCGACAATAGGCTTGCGGAAAAATACTCCGGTGCCTTTAATTACTGCAACGTTGCACTGGCAGCAATTAAAGAAATGTACAGACAAACGGGAAAAATCGTATATGATAAAAACGGAATTATTCAAAAAGGAACTGTCATTAGAGTTTTAGTTCTTCCAAATCACACCAAGGACAGCATGGCAGTTTTGGATACTATCCGAACACACTTTGGTAAAAACGTGCTTGTCAGTGTCATGGGACAATATACTCCAACAGGTGAAGCGTACAAATACCCGGAAATTAACCGCAAAATTACAGAAAATGAATATGAGCAAGTTGTTGACCATGCTATAGAGCTTGATTTGGACGGTTTTGTTCAAGAGTTAAGTGCGGCAGACGAGGAGTACATACCCAATTTTGACTGTTCATCATCTGACTATTTCTGTTATGAAAGCTCTAACTAAAACTATATATAGTTTATCAAAGAGGAACTTATACACTGGTGTCCTCTTTTATTTTTTCTAAAAATGTTGTAAGGGCATAAAATGGCAACTTTTTAACACATAATATGACTTAAAATTATACGGTGAAAGCAGGTTTATTTTTGGAATAGCTCACCCTTGTATATAAATAAACTGTTCAGAATGTATTCGATGGTTGACAGTAAATGGTAAGAGGCACAGGGTCTTCGTAATAACGAACTCCGTGCCTCTGATGCTATATACCTATCTTTTAATTCCTAAAATCAATTTTTGTTTTTAAAAAAGAACACTGCTGCACCTATACAAACAATTACAAACACCACTATAACTATCACAACTATAACGTTGCTTATACCCACAGCCCTATCCTCTGAGTTTGAATCTGAGGATATTATATTACTGTCACTGACTTTTTCATCGGATACTGTTACGGAACCCAATTGCGAAAAAATGCTATTCTCACCTAAAGATGTTGTTCTGTCATCCACTTTTGATTCTGTCTGCACAGTAGAAACAGTGTCAGTGCTTGGGAATGATTCCACGTTACCTGCATTACTTGTATTGCTACCCGATACCGTTTGTGAAGTTGTTGATGCACCGCTATTAGAAACGGCAGCAGAGTTAGCATTGTTAATTATATTTTCCTCAATTTCCTGCTGTATACTGCTGACAGCCTCATTATCACGGGCATCAACAGCTTGATATATCGCCGAACTTTCCTCACCATTGTTGTCTACATAAACGGCATCACTGTCAGTATACTCTTTTTCGGTTAAATCTCTTGATAAATCAGTTACTGTAAATAACTCCTCAAAAGTGTTCTTAATTTCAGTACTTCCCTTTGCGTTTTTCGTCACCTCAAAGGTTGCAGTTATAAAAAGCTGCTGCTTGCTTGCATCAAAACCGTTGATTGCATCAAGGGCAGAATATCTTATAGTTCCGTCAGAAACTGCGTACATTGCACTGCTGAAAATGTCGGAACCAATGGAACCGTCAACCAATTTTAAGTATGTTTCATAGTACCTAATCTCGCCGATTACACATGCCAATTTATCCTTAAATC